>JBQEKJ010000068.1:3431-9591 GCA_052103835.1 Pauljensenia sp. | reverse complement strand
GGCGCACTGGCTGCCGGCCCGCCCGCCCGCCCGCGCGGGTGGGGTGGGGGCATCGGGGCTCATGCTGTCCTCCAGGGTGTGTGATCGGTTGGGCGGTCGTTGTCTCGGGTCGGGGTGTCGGAACGGCTCGGTGGCCGAGTGTGTGGTCCGGGGTGTTCGGGGCAGGCCGTGTGTGGCGGGTGTCGGCGACACGTGCGGGTGGTGGGCGGTCCCTGCGCCTGGCGCGTGGCGCCGGGGAGAGGTGCCGTGGACGAGGACCCTGGTGGACGAGGGCGACGCCCTCGTGGGGAGGAGCGTCTCAGGGGGCGGTGACCGTCTCCCACTCGCCGCGGTGGGCGAGGAATCCGCGCACCGCCTCCTGGGCCGCCTCCAGGGAGTGGTTCACACCCCACCCGCACTGGACCTCGTTGGCGGCGGGCACCGAGGTGGCCTCCAGGATGTCGCGGAATGTGGCCTCCAGCAGGGGCAGGAACTCGGGGGTCTCGACTCCGAGCATCAGTGCGTAGAACCCCGTCTGGCACCCCATCGGGGAGAAGTCGATGAGTCTGTCGGTGTGGTTGCGCATGAGTTCCGCGGTGAGGTGCTCGATGGAGTGGACCGCGGGCATCTCCAGGTGAGCCGCATTGGGCTGGGTGAAGCGCACGTCGTACTTCACCAGGACGTCACCGCCGGGCAACTCCTTGCGATCGGCGACCCGCACGTAGGGAGCGACCACGCTGCGGTGGTCGAGGTTGAAGGACTCGACATTCATGCGCTGGACCATGGCCCCGAGTCTAGGGCGCTGGGCGCACCGGAGCGGCCGGGCCGCGGTGTGAGCGGGACAGCGAGGTAGCTGGGCGGCGGGGCAGCGAGGTAGCTGGGCGGCCGGGCCGCGGGGCAGCGAGGCAGCGGGACAGCGGGGCAGCGAGGTAGCTGGGCGGCCGGGCCGCGGTGTGAGCGGGACAGCGAGGCAGCGGGACAGCGGGGCAGCGGGGTAGCCTCTCCGTGGAGGGCACGGAAGTGCACCGCCACGCCCGGGGAGGACCCCGGAGTACTCGGACGAGGCGGAGGGCGCACCGTGGGGCTGTGGACACGCGAGACACCACGCCCACTGGCAGGGATGAGCATGGAGCCCGCCACCGATGGTGGCTCCTTCGCATGGCGGGCTGCGGTCGCGACGGCCCTGTGGCTGGCCGGTGCCGCGCTCACCTACTCGGCCTCCGGCATGTCCTGGTTCGCGTCACCCGACTACGACCCCCGCTTCGCGGACCCCGTGTGGGGGACGGGCCTGCTCCATCGCACGACCGCACCGGGGGCCGCCCTCGTGCTCTTGGGCGGACTGGTCATGGTCGGGTGCTGGTGGGTGAGTGGCAGGGTGGGACGCTCCGAGCGGGGCGGTCACCGGCGTCGCGTCGAGGTGGCAGTGCGCACCGCGCGAGTCCTGCGCCCGGTGCTCGCCGTGCTGCTCCTGGGAGGAGTGCTCCTGGCACTGCGGGGACTGGCACTCCAGTGGGCTGCGGACTGGGTGGCCTACCCGGGGTGGTCCCGCTCCGTGGTCGCCCAGGTGTGCGCCCTGGTGGCCGTACTGCTGCTGCCGCGACCCGACGACCCGCGCCGCTGGGCGGAAGCGGGGTACGGGCGGGTCCGGGTGGGCACGGCAACGCTCATCTCGGTGGCCACGCTCACGCTCCCGCTGCTGCCGCCGGTTCTGGCGGACGCCACCGCGGAGTCCGCCGGTACCGGGGTCCAGGGGGATGCGGGCGCGGAGAGCTCGGGGACCGGGCAGGAGGCGGAAACCCCATCACCGGTGACGGTGACGATTGCGGCCCCCGGGTCGGCCCTGCGCTGGGCATAGGTGTCGGCCCCCCTGGGCGACGACGCCGCGAGCTCTTCGCAGACGGACGCCCCCTCGAACACCGACCAGGGCACCGACCAGAGCGGCAACCAGCGCACCGACCAGAGCGGCAACCAGGGCAGCGACCCGAGCAGCAACCCCGTCGTCGGAGACGCACGGTGGTGGCACCGGTGGCGCGGGGCGGCCGGTGCCCAGATCGTCCCCAGCACCACGGGCAGGAGTGACGTGGCCGTCCTCGTCGATGCGTCCGCGCCGCAGCGCACGGCCCTCGCGGTCCTGGACCGGAGCACGGGTGAGCTCCTCTCCCGGTGGGACGCCGATGACTTCCAGGACCGTGGCTTGCCCCCACTGCCCGATGCGGGTCGGGACGCCCGGCTCTTCGGAAGGTGGCTCGTCCACGCCGGCAAGGCCACGGAGTGGACAGGGGTCGACGGTGCCGTCATCGGCACCGTGCCCACGACCACACAGCAGGCGGAGCTCAGGTCCACGCAGATCGATGGCCTCCACGGCCGATCCACCACCTCCGACGCGACCTGGTTCGTGGGTGACGACGCCGCCTGCCAACGACGTGCACTCGTGGACGGGTCGGGCAGCTGGGTCCACGACGAGGACACCGTGGTCGCCCTGGATCTCTGCACCGACACGACTCCGGCCCGCGCGACGTTGCTCGGCATCGACCCGACAGCAGGGAGCGTGCGCTGGAGCACCGCTGTGCCCGGCTTCGACACCTGGGCGGCCGGACTGGACGGCCCGGTGCCGACGCTCTCCTCCATCCCGTGGCCGGTCGTGGTGGAGGTCTCCGGGAACGAGGGCGACCGGCGGGACGGGGGCACCTCAGGCGCCGGAGCCGGGGACGACGTCGGGAACGAGGGCGACGAGGGCGACGAGGAGAGCCTCGCCGAGAGCATCGCGGCCACCGGAGTTGATACCGGTCGCAGCGACTTCGTCATCCAGGTGGCCGGTGTCCGACACCGGATCTCCACCAGCTCTGGTGAAGTGCTCGACGGGCGGGGGTGACGACTCTGGGAACGAGCCCGTCGGCACGCCAGCGAGTGTCGGGCACGAGCCCGGCACAGGCGCGGTCCACCTCTCCGGGAGCGCCCCGTCGGCCTACCGTTGGGAGCGGGGACGCCGACCGCCCTGCGGCACCGGTCCACACCGAGAGATCCCACAGATCAGAAGAACGAGGACGAGCCGCCATGACAGCTTCCACAGATGTCCGAGTCCGCCGGATCTACGAGGACCCCGAGCCTGACGACGGTGCCCGCGTCCTTGTCGACCGCCTCTGGCCGCGCGGCATCAGCAAGGTCCGCGCCGCCCTCGATGAATGGTGCAAGCAGGTCGCGCCCTCACCCGACCTGCGCAAGTGGTACGCGCACGACCCTGCCAAGTATGCGGAGTTCCGCGAGCGCTACCTCGTCGAACTCCGGGACGAGGACCACGCCGCAGCGCTCGCCGACCTGCGCGCCCGGGCTGCCGCAGGGCCACTCACGTTGCTGACTGCCTCCAAGCGCGCCGACATCTCCGAGGCGGCCGTACTCCAGGAGCTGCTCACGACGGCCACCGCCTGAGCACCACCTCACGCCAGGCGCGGGGTTCCTCTCCGGTCACGTCGGCGGACCCGAGTGGGCGCCTCGTTCCCGTCGGGCCGAGGGGGTGGGTCCCGATGCGCGGGGTGGAAGCTCCGCCCTCGTGGAACTGACGGTCGCCCGGTTGGTGGGCCACGACGCGCCGGGGTGCAGGTCGGCAGGATCACCCTGTCCCCCACTCGACATCACTGCGTCACGTGTCGGGCGCTGACCAGCGGGTGGTGCCGCCCTGCCGCTCCGGTCACCGCCTCCCGGCGCCGTCTCTCGGTCACCGCCCCCCCGGCGCCGTCACTCGGTCGCCGTCACTCGGTCGTCTGCTGGGTGGTGCCCGGATGGATGAGGTCGTGCTGGGAGTAGTAGACCCAGCCCTCGCCGACCTTCCCGCCCAGCAGCGTCGGGACGGTCACGGGTGTGAGGCCACGTTCCCTGAGCCCCTCGACCACCGCCGGGACCGCGTCCACGGTGGTCGGATAGATGTCGTGCATGAGGACGACGGAGCCTCGTCTCACGGTGGAGAGGACCCGGTCGACCACTGCCTGGGTGTTGCGGGACTTCCAGTCCTGGGAGTCGATGTTCCACAGGACGATCGCGGAGTGCTGGCGCGTGGCCTCGTCCCGGACGGTGTCGTTCCAGGCGCCGTAGGGCGGACGGATCAACGCGGGGTCGTGCCCGGTGGCGTCGTGGACAGCTGTGGCCGTGGACTCCAGTTCCTGGCGCACGGCTGCGGCGGCGAGTGTCGTGAGATCGGGATGGTCCCAGGTGTGGGCCCCCACGACGTGACCCTCCTCGGCCTCGCGGCGCACGAGACCGGGTTCCTCGGTGACGTGGGAACCGATGGGGAAGAACGTGGCGTGCACGCCCAGGTTGGCGAACGTGTCGAGCAGCCTGCCCGTGGTCGCCACATCCGGACCGTCATCGAAGGTGAGCGCCACGCACGCTGTGACACCACAGTCCACATCCTCGTCCCCCGCTCCCTCCACCGCTCTGGGAGAGGAGGGTGACGCAGCACTCGCGGACGGTGACGGGGTGCCCGCGGGCGAGGACTCGGGACTCTCCGCCGACGGCGACGTTTCCGGGGAGGATGGGCTCGGTGAGGTGTCCGACGAGGACGGGAGCGGCGACGAGGACGACTCCTGCGACTGTGCACCGGTGCTCGGCGTGCACCCCACCAACGCCAGGGTGGCCACTGCTGCAGCGGCCACGCCCACCAGTGTCCTGCCGCGCGTATGGGTCTTCCTGTCGAATCCGCTGTCGATCTCCATCCTGCCCGAGCATACCGAGGGCACAAACCGATGCAAGCGGGCCTCTGGGGGGAGGGAGGAGGGAGCACCCACACGGAGGCCTCCGGGTCCACGGGGAGCTGCCTCACGATGAGTCGCAGTCGCCGCACACTCCCCGATACATCCGGGTCCACGGCGGAAGTGCCCCTCCGTCGACTGGCAGAGGGACCCCGTGCTCCCCTGCGAGGACCTCGGTGCTCCGCAGGATGAACCACACGCTCGACGAACCACACGCATGACGAAGCGCACCCGGACGCGCGTACCGAGCCCGTGCGGGCACACTGGGAACATGGACCTGCACCCCTCCCGATTGCGCGGGGAGCCTCCCGAACGCCATGACCCCGCCCGCCCGACGCCTGCTGCCCTGGTCGCCGGTCAGGTCCCCGCCACCGATGCTCCACACCCCCTCTCGGCATTCGACATGTTCCGCATCGGCATCGGCCCTTCCTCCTCCCACACGGTGGGCCCCATGCGCGCCGGCCTCGCCTTTGCCGCTGAACTGGCGGACCTGGCGCCACACGGGGTCGCGCGCGTGCGCATCGACCTTCTCGGCTCGCTCGGGGCCACCGGACGCGGCCACAACACCGACCGTGCGGTCCTGCTCGGGCTGGCGGGCCACGATCCTGCCACGGTTCCCACTGCGGTCGTGGAGGCCGTACTCCCGGAGGTCGCCCGAACCGCAACGCTCGCACTGGTGGGATGCCGCAGCGTCCCCTTCGACATCGACCGTGACATCCGGTTCCTGCCGCGCATCCGTCTGCCGTACCACGTCAATGCCCTGACGATCACAGCTTGGGCGGGCCCACCCCTGGCGCCCCCAGCCACCCCGACCCCAGCGGCCCACCCGACCGCGACGCCCATCCCGATCCCTCCGGGGCCCTCGAGCCCTGCTACCTCTCACGCCCCCGCCGCCCACCTGCCCGAGCACGGACATGGGCCCGAGCACGCACGGAGGCCAGAGCGAGCGGCGGAGGCGCCCTCGTCGGCCGCACGCCCACTGCACGACGACTCCGAGGAACCGCCCCTGCTCAGGCGCACCTACTATTCGGTGGGTGGCGGGTTCGTCATGGTGCAGACCAACGACGACCCGACGGATCCGGTGGTGGAGTCCCTGGCCACAGCCGAGGCCACCTCGACCCTGGGGGTGGCGGTTCCCCACCCCTTCGCCACCTCAGCTGAGCTCCTGGAGGGCTGCGCCGCCGGCGGAGTGTCCATTGCCGCCCTCGTGCGCGCCAATGAGGAGACCATGCGTTCACCGGAGCGGGTCGACTCCCACCTGGACCTCATCGCGAACGAGATGTTCACCTGCATCGAGGAGGGCGTGGCCGCCACGGGGATCCTCCCCGGGGGACTGGACGTGCCCAGACGGGCCCGTGCGCTCGCCGACCAGCTGAGGGCCCGTTCCTCCCGTGGGGCAGAAGTCGGGACCCGGGGCGGAGTCGGGACCCGGGGCGGAG
>JBQEKJ010000068.1:0-3331 GCA_052103835.1 Pauljensenia sp. | reverse complement strand
TCCTCCCGTGGGGCAGAAGTCGGGACCCGGGGCGGAGTCGGGACCCGGGGCGGAGCGGTCCACCACGAGGACCCCCGGGCGTGGGCGTCCACACCGGAGGACCCCATGAGGGCCATGGACTGGGTGAACCTCTTCGCCCTGGCCGTCAACGAGGAGAACGCGGCGGGCCACCGCGTCGTGACTGCGCCGACGAACGGGGCTGCGGGCGTGCTGCCCGCCGTCCTGGGCTACCTCGTCGTCTTCTGTCCCGAGGCCGGAGTGGTCCATCCCGCCTCCGCCCCCCTGACCGGCTCTCCGTTGCTCCCACGACTGGGGAGGGGGGCCGACGAGGGCGCCGCACGCCGCAGACGCGCGGTCCATGACTTCCTGCTGGCCGCGACAGCGATCGGCGCGCTCATCAAGACCAACGCCTCCATCGCGGGGGCCGAGGTGGGCTGCCAGGGCGAGGTGGGTTCCGCCTCCGCCATGGCCGCAGCGGGCCTGGCACAGGCATTGGGCGGGACACCCCACCAGGTGGAGAACGCCGCCGAGATCGCCATGGAGCACTCCCTCGGCCTGACCTGCGACCCGGTCGGCGGCCTGGTCCAGATACCCTGCATCGAACGCAACGCGATCGCCGCGGTCAAGGCCATCAACGCCGCACGCATGGCCCTGTGGGGCGACGGACGCCACACGGTCAGTCTCGACGTCGTCATCGAGACCATGCGCCAGACCGGCAACGACATGCTCTCCAAGTACAAGGAGACCTCAGCGGGCGGACTGGCCGTCAACGTCGTGGAGTGCTGAGGCAGCGCGCCGACTCCGGCAACGCCCGGGCGACCGCAACCACCACAACGACAACGACAACGACAACGACAACGACCCAGAGCATGGGAGGCGGCGTCCGGACGACCCGCCACGCCGGGAGGAGGCCTACTGATGCCCGACGACCCGAACGGATGCCCGGCGCCCCTCGCACGCGTCCGCGCCCTCGCCGCACCCTTGGGGATCTCACTCACGCCCGCATCCTGCACGCTCCCGGACAGCGGGTACTCCTCATCCGGGAGCACAGGACCGGTCTCGACGTCTCCGGCCTCGGGTGCAGGGACTGCTGCGCAGCATTCCGGTGACGGAGCGACATCGACGCCTCCGTCCGCTCCCTCCCAGCCCTCCACGAGGGCGGCCACGGGCTCCCCGGGACCGGTCCTCACAGCAGAAGAAGTCTCGGATGCCCTGGACCACAGCTCGCTGGACGGTGTGACGCTGGTTTGCCTCGGCGCAGCGGATGCGGCCTCCTGGCGTGTTCCCGGGGACGAGGACCTGCCACCGGATGTGGTGGAACCCAGCAGGTGCGGCGCCCTCGCCTGGATGCCGCAGACACTGCGCGCCCTGCGCGATGGTCTTCCGATGGACGTGCGGACCCTGTTCCGGGCCGACGCCTGAACCGGTGCCCGTCCAGTCTGCCCGGCACGCTGGCACGCGCATACACCAACGCGCACGCACGCCGACCAGTGCGACACGCCGATCTCCCCGGTCGGCCCACCACATCGCTGCCCCGCCCAGTCTGCTCGGCACGCAGGCACCGGCACCGGCACCGGCACCGAATGGTGCGACACGCCGGTCGAGCAGCGTGTGCAGCACAGAATCAAGCTCGTGTTGTCCACAGGTTGTGGACGCGACGGGTGGACGGGTCCACAACTCGTCCGCCGCATCCCCGAGAGCGACCGAGGCGCGTCCCTGAGCCAGATGCACACGCCCTGCTGGACCATGGGAGCGTGGGGTCGCCGACCCCTCGGCAGCGTCCTCCACAGGCTGTCCACACCTCCTGGGACGGTGTCCACAGGCACGTCACCGTGACACCCCGAACACAACACCTAGTGGTCCATCGACAACCCGGACACAAGGTGTAGTGTTGCAACACGTCAGGGGCGGAAGCCGCGCCCCGAGAATGACATGTGTGTGATTACAGGGCCGTCATTCGGTCCGGTCACCACTCCCGACAACCAGGACAGGATGGGTGCCCCAGATGGCGATCACGGTCTACTCCAAGCCGATGTGCGTCCAGTGCGACGCGACCTACCGGGCACTCGACAAGCAGGGGCTCGACTACCGTTCCGTCGACGTCACCCAGGACGTCGAGGCGCTCGAGTTCATCAAGGGGCTGGGCTACCAGCAGGCCCCCGTCGTCATCGCCGGCGAGGACCACTGGAGCGGCTACCGCCCCGACCGCATCAAGACGGCCGCAGCCGCGGCTGCCTCAGCTCTCGAAGATGCCGGTCTGCGCGTCGCGCAGGCCTGACCCGCTGTCCCGGTCACCCCAGGTGACCGGGACACCTGTCTGACAGGGCTCCACGGACTCGCAGGCCGGCGGACAGGGCAGTGAAGCCGGGGGACCCGGACGGGTCGGACAGTGGCCCCGCCCTCGTCAATGGGGTCGGCCCACACCAGGGTCCGGTACCACGATCCCGCACGACGCTCGACGCACGACCACTCCAGAAGGAGGACACACGATGGCGGACATCGTCTACTTCTCCTCGGCGACGGGGAACACCAAGCGTTTCGTGGAGAAGGTCGGCCACCCCGCCCAGCGCATCCCGCTGCGTGCCCGCGACCCCTTCCTCCACGTCGACCACGACTACGTCCTCGTCGTCCCCACCTACGGGGGCGGCAACACGCACGGGGCCGTGCCCAAGCAGGTCATCAAGTTCCTCAATGACCCCACCAACCGCAGCCACTGCCGGGGAGTCATCTCGGCGGGCAACACCAACTTCGGCACGGCATACTGCATCGCGGGGGACATCATCTCCGCGAAGCTCGGCGTACCCCATCTCTACAAGTTCGAGCTCCTCGGAACCCCTGAGGACGTCTCCCGAGTTCACGAAGGACTGAGCGAGTTTTGGTCGAGAACCTCACCGACACCGGCTTAGAAGAGGCCCCCAGCCCGGAGCTGGACTACCACGCGCTCAATGCGCAGCTGAACCTCTACGACGCCGAGGGCCACATCCAGTTCGACGCGGACCGACAGGCCGCGCGTCAGTACTTCCTCACCCACGTCAACAAGAACACCGTGTTCTTCCATGACCTGGAGGAGAAGCTCAAGTACCTCGTCGACGAGGGCTACTACGAGGCCCACGTCATCGAGCAGTACGACTTCGCCGACGTCAAGGACCTCTACCGGCAGGCCTACGCCTACAAGTTCCGCTTCCCGACCTTCCTGGGGGCCTTCAAGTACTACACGTCCTACACGCTCAAGACCTTCGACGGCACCCGCTACCTGGAGCGCTTCGAGGACCGCGTCACCATGGTCGCCATGTACCTGGGCAACGGGGACATCGCGACCGCCCGTGCACTG
>JBQEKJ010000067.1:0-9816 GCA_052103835.1 Pauljensenia sp. | reverse complement strand
CTCATGGGCTACGGCACGGGCGCGATCATGGCCGTGCCCGCCCACGACGACCGCGACTTCGCCTTCGCGCGCAGCTTCGACCTGGACATCGTCACCACCATCACCCCGGAGGAGGGCTTCGACACCGAGGCCGCCGCATGGACCGGTGACGGCGTCCTCGTGAACTCCCACAATGCGGAGATCGACCTGGACGGCCTGGACAAGTCCCACGCGATCGCCGCGATGACGCAGTGGCTGGAGACCCGGGGCCTGGGTCACGCCACGACGACGTACCGTCTGCGCGACTGGCTCTTCTCCCGCCAGCGCTACTGGGGGGAGCCCTTCCCCGTCGTCTACGACGAGGACGGCGTGGTCCACGCCCTGCCCGACGACATGCTGCCCGTCACCCTGCCCGAGGTCGACGACTTCTCCCCGCGGACGTTCGCGCCCGAGGACGCCGACTCCCAGCCCGAGGCGCCGCTGGGGCGCGCCAAGGAGTGGCTGCGCCCGACCCTCGACCTGGGCGAGGGGCTGCGCACCTATCACCGCGACACGAACACGATGCCCAACTGGGCGGGGTCGTGCTGGTACGAGATCCGCTACGTTGACCCCCACAACGACCAGGCGCTCGCGGACCCGGTCAACGAGGCCTACTGGATGGGTCCACGCACAGCGGGCGCCACCGGCGGCGTGGACCTCTACGTGGGTGGTGTGGAACATGCCGTGCTCCACCTGCTCTACTCCCGCTTCTGGCAGAAGGTGCTCTTCGACCTCGGCTTCGTCTCGACTTCGGAGCCGTTCCACAAGCTCTTCAACCAGGGCTACATCCAGGCCTTTGCCTACCGGGACGACCGGGGGGCCTACGTGCCCGCCGAGGAGGTCCAGGGCGACGAGGAGCACGGCTTCACCTGGAAGGGCGAGCACGTCACCCGCGAGTACGGGAAGATGGGCAAGTCCCTGAAGAACATCGTCACCCCCGACGCGATGTCGAAGGCCTACGGCGCCGACACCCTGCGTGTCTACGAGATGTCGATGGGTCCGCTGGACCTCTCGCGCCCCTGGGACACGCGCGCCGTCGTCGGCTCCCAGCGCTTCCTGCAGCGCCTGTGGCGCAATGTCCTGGACGAGGAGACCGGTGAGGTCACCGTGGTCGACACCCCGGCCGACCAGGAGACCCGACGCCTGCTGGCCCGCACCATCGACGAGGTCACCACCGAGTTCGAGCACATGCGCGTCAACACCGCCATCGCCCGGCTCATCGTGCTGAACAACCACCTCACAGGGCTCACGGCGGTCCCGCGCGAGATCGTGGAACCCCTTGTTCTCATGGTCTCCCCGGTGGCCCCCCACATCGCCGAGGAGCTCTGGCAGCGCCTGGGACATGAGGAGTCCCTCTCGCGCGTGCCCTTCCCCGTCGTGGAGGACCCCTCGCTGCTGGTCGATGACACCGTCACCGCGATCGTGCAGGTCAACGGCAAGGTCCGCGCCCGCCTCGAGGTTCCCGCCGACATCGACGAGGGCGACCTGCGTGAGCAGGCCCTGGCCACGGAGCCCATCCAGCGACTGCTGGAGGGGCGCGAGCCACTCAAGGTCATCGTCCGCGCGCCGCGGCTCGTGAACGTGGTGCCGCCGAGGGGCTGATCTCACACCGCGAGCGGGTGCGCCGGTTGTGCCGGGTGACGAGCGCCCACCTAGCATGGGTGGAGCAGACGCGTCCCCATCCGCGTCGGTCAGGAGCCCGAGGTGGACATTCCCGGATGGCGCATCCGCCTGGACGGATCAGTCGTCGAGGTCGGGAGCCGCGGTGGAGTCGCACTCTCGTGGCGCGTGCCCTCCCCACAGGGACCCGACACGGAGGTCCTGGACGGCTACCGCGGGGCGGAGGAGCGGCGCGGCGGTGACGGCGCACGCCAGGCCCTGCTCGCCCCCTGGTCCAACCGGATCCGCGGCGCCCGCTACTCCTGGGGCGGACGCGACTGGGACCTGGGCCCCGCCGCCGACGGCACCCGTGAGGCGATCCACGGTCTGGCCCTGGAGGCCGGGTTCGAGCTGGTCGAGCAGACGGACGCCTGCCTGCGGCTGCGCACCACCCTCTCCCACCCCGAGTACCCCGTGCCGGTCCGGCTGCACGCCACCTACGAACTCGGTCACACCCGCCGTGGCGACGGCACGGACGAGTGGTCCCTGCACCTGACCCTGGAGGCCCGCAACCTCGGTCACGTCGATGCCCCCGTCGGGCTCGGCTGGCACCCCTACGTGCGTTGGATGGGAGGCCGTGAGGGCGCGCGGGTGCACGTCCCGGCCCACCTGCACGTGGACACCGACGAGGCGCTCATCCCGCTGCCGGGGGACGCGGCCTTCTCGGAGGTCGAGGACGGCGCCGTCGGGATCATCTCCCCCGCAGGCCTCGACGATGCGTGGACGGGACTGTCCACGCGTGACGGCATCGTCTCCGTGACCCTGGACCACCCCAGCGGTGCCCGCACCGTCCTGGAGGCGGAGACCGGGAAGGACACCCACCGCCCGGGCATCGGGATCGTGCAGCTCTTCACGGGCGAGCCCCTGGTGCACCGGCCCGGGCGCTCCCTCGCCATGGAGTACTGCCAGTTCATGACGGACGCCGTCAACCGTCCGGAGCTCCACGACGCCCTCCGCCTGGCACCCGGGGAGGCCCGGACCCTGCGCGCCCGACTCGTCCAGACACTCTGATGCCGGAAGGGGATGCCGTCCGTCGACTGGCGGTCACCTTCGAGGAGCACTTCGTCGGACGCCGGTGTCGCGTGACATCACCACAGGGACGCTTCACCTCCTCGGCAGCGGTCATCGACGGATGGATGATGACCTCGGCCACCTCGGTGGGCAAACACCTCTTCCTGGAGTTCGCCCCGGCGGGCGGCCCCGTGACCGAACCCCTCTGGATCCACGTCCACCTCGGTCTCTACGGCTCCTGGCGCTTCCAGGGGGACGGCACGTTCACGGCGCCGCCCTCCATCGGGGCGCCCCGGACCGGGCCCTCGGACCGCTCGGGCGGCCGGGACCACCCCGGTCTCACCATCACCGCCACGGTCGCCAGGGACGGTGCCAGCGCTGACGGAAGCGGGTGGCAGGCTCCCGATCCCATCGGTCAGGTGCGGGTGCGCATCGCCACCCGTCACGGTGTGGCCGATCTGTCGGGACCCACGCGCTGCGACCTCATCACCGATCCCGAGCGGCGCGCCGCCCTGGCCCGGCTCGGACCGGACCCGCTGGCGCCGGGCGCCCGCGAGGACCCTGCCGCCCGGAGGCGGTTCGTGCTGTCCGTGCGTGCACACCGACGCGCAGTGGGGGAGTTGGTCATGGACCAGTCGGTGATCGCCGGCGTGGGCAACATCTACCGCGCCGAGGGGCTCTTCCTGGAAGGGATCTCTCCCTTCCGACCGGGCTCACGGGTGTCCGAGGCCCGTCTGGGACACCTGTGGATCCGCTTCTGCGATCTCATGGCCCACGGGGTCGCCGCGGGGCGCATTGAGACGGTGGACCCCGCTGACGCACCGGAGCCCCCGCTGCCCGGGGACCCGGAGGCATCGCGCTGGTACGTCTACCACCGCGCGGGGCGACCCTGCCTGCGCTGCGGGGGCGTGGTGCAGGAACAGGTCATGCAGGGACGCAAGCTCTTCTGGTGTCCGCGCTGCCAGCACTGACCCGCGCTGACGGGGCCGACCTGCTCTGCGTGACATCACGCAGGCATCGTCGTGCGTGTCCTGGGGGGAGGGCCGGTCAGGACTCGGGTCCGCCCTCGTCCCCGTCACTGACCTGTTCGAAACCGAGCAGTTCGTAGAGCCTGCCGGCGGGCAGGCTGTTGGGGTCCAGGCGCAGGGCCACGGACTCGTGTCCCCAGCCCCGGGCGCGCCGCGCGAGTTCGGAGACGAGGACCTTCGCAATGCCGCGCCTGCGGTGGTCGGGGTCCACCATGAGGTCGATGACGAAGGGGCCGGTGGGGGCGTCGTCGACGGGGGCGTCGGTGACGCACAGGAGCGCGCCGACGAGCTTCCCGTCGATCCAGGCACCGATGAAGGAGTCGTCCAGGGGGGTGCCGAAGGCGCCGTCGAAGGACATGCGCATCTCGTCGGTGGCCTCCCAGAGGTTCTCGGCGATCTCGGGGCGGTCGTAGGCGACGAGGTGCAGGGCCGCGAGGGCCGGGATGTCGTAGGTCGTCAGCGTGGCGACCTCGAGGTCGTCGGGGCGGTCGACATCGGCCACCGCGTCCAACTGGGCTTGCAGTGTCCGCTGGTCCATGACTCCAGCGTAGGCGATCGGGGTTGGGCGGGCAGGGGATCGGGCGAGGTCACTGCCACCACCCCAGGGTCTCCAGGTGGGGGGGTCAGATGTAGAGGGAGGGGTCCACGAAGAGGTTCGGGTCGACGATGAGGTCCGCATCGGGGGCATCGCGACGCGGGTTGGGTCGCGTGCGGGCGGGCACACCGATGGCCACCGATCCCTCCGGCACGTCCCGCGTCACCACGGAGTTCGCCCCGACCTTGGAGTCGTCGCCCACGTGGATGGGGCCCAGCACCTTCGCGCCCGCGCCGATCATCACGTGGGAACCAATGGTGGGGTGACGCTTGCCGGGGGTCATCGAGACCCCACCCAGGGTCACGCCGTGGAAGAGGACGACGTCCTCGCCGACCTCCGCCGTCTGCCCGATGACCACTCCGATGGCGTGGTCGATGAAGAGTCTGCGGCCCAGCAGGGCCCCGGGGTGGATGTCGACCCCGGTGAGCACGCGCGCCCCCGCCGAGACGATCCGTGCGGGCAGGCGGTGGCCGCGCACCCACAGCGAGTGTGCGATGCGGTGGCTCCACAGGGCGTGGACCCCGGGATAGGTCAGGGCGACCTCCACCAGGGACTCGGCCGCGGGATCACGCCGTCTGGCGGTCTCGAGGTCCTCCTTGAACAGGCGGAGGGCTCGGCGGGGATCGGGCAGCACGGGGTGTGCCTCCTCTGGGGTTGTGTGGTGGAGCGGTGCGACGGCCGGGGGGGATCGACGAGGGCGGAGGCGGGAGGGGCGCAGGTCCGCTGACCCGCGCCCCTCCTCGCCGATGGGGACGACCTGTCCCGGTTGCCGATCTCAGTCGCGCAGGTCCTCGAAGAGCTTCGTGGAGAGGTAGCGCTCGCCCGTGTCGGGCAGGATCACGACGATCGTCTTGCCGGCGTTCTCGGGACGGGCGGAGATCTGGGCCGCCGCGGCCAGGGCGGCACCCGAGGAGATGCCCACCAGCAGGCCCTCCTCTGCGGCGGCGCGACGGGCGAAGGTGATGGCCGAGGGTGTGTCCACGGAGATGACCTCGTCGACGACATCGGGGTCATAGGTCGCAGCGACGAAGTTCGGGCCGATGCCCTGGATGCCGTGGGGGGCCGCAGAGCCACCGGTGAGCAGGGGGGACTCCTCGGGCTGGACGGCCACGACCTTCAGGTCTGGCTTCTGCTCCTTGAGATAGGCGCCCGCGCCCGAGGCCGTGCCGCCCGTGCCCACGCCCGAGACCAGGATGTCGACCGCGCCGTCGGTGTCGGCCCAGATCTCCGGGCCGGTCGTGCGGTAGTGGATCTGCGGGTTGGCGGGGTTGGTGAACTGGGAGGCGATGATCGATCCCGGACGCTCGTCGCGGATCTTCTCCGCGGCGGCCACGGCCCCGGCGATGCCGGCCTTCGGGTCGGTGAGGACCAGCTCGGCCCCGAAGACGCGCATGAGGAGGCGACGCTCGATGGACATCGAGGAGGGCATGGTGATGACCACCTTGTAGCCTCGCGCGGCACCCACCATCGACAGGGCGACGCCGGTGTTGCCGGAGGTGGCCTCGATGATGGTGCCGTGTGGCTTGAGGTCACCGGAGGCCTCCGCGGCGTCGATGATCGAGGCCGCGATGCGGTCCTTGACGGAGGCGGCCGGATTCGTGGCCTCGACCTTGCCCAGCACGGTGGCTGCGGGGTCGGTGATGCGGTTGACGCGCACCAGTGGGGTGCGACCGATCAGCTCGGTGACGTCAGAGGCGATGTGGGACATGGAGGCTCCTGGTTCGTGGGTACGGCGTGACAACGGTGGGGTGATGACAGATGGGTGCGGACCGGCCGCGGTGAGCGGGAGGGGAGGGCGGGCGACGGTGCCTGGGGCGCCTTGCGGGGGTCGACCGCCCTACAGACACGACGCGCAGCAGCACGACGGGGTGCTGGCGCAGACACCGGTGACGATCAGGGGAGTCCCGGCAATGGGAGCCCCAGAAGTTGCGTTCGCTGTCGTCACATCCCCCAGCCTAGGTGTGTGTGGTCGGCTCGTCCACCTCATGCCTGAGGGTGCCCACGCTCTGGAATCCGGCGACGCCGCGGGTCAGCGTCGAGAGTCGGTCCGACAGGGCTGCGACCCCGCCCTCGTCGACGGCCACACGCAGCACCACCTCCGGCCCCCACTCAACGTCGAGCACGTGGACGGCGGCGGCCCGCAGGTCGGCCTCGACCCGGCCCGCCTCACCGGGTGGGAGGGTGGCGGCAAGGACCTGGAGCTCGACCGTGCGGGCGAGGGGCGCCCGGGCGAGTGCCTCGGAGACGGCACCGGAGTAGGCGCGCACCAGACCGCCCGTGCCCAGCAGGACGCCCCCGAACCAGCGGGTGACCACGGCGGTGACATTGCGGATGCCGGAGGACCGGATCGCCTCCAGCATGGGTGCCCCCGCTGTCCCGGAGGGTTCGCCGTCATCACTGGAGTGCTGGAGGGGGTTGCGTCCCGCCTCCTCGATGAGGAAGGCGGAGCAGTGGTGGCGCGCCTGGGGGCTGGCCGAACGGACCTCGTCGACGAGGGCCCGCGCCGCGGCCTCGTCGTCCGTGCGCGCCAGGGTGGTCACGAAGCGGGAGCGGCGCACCTCGGTCTCATGGGTGAGTCGCGTCCCGGCGCGCAGGGTGAGCATGCCCCCATCCTCACACGAGGGCGGCCCCGGCCCGGCACGGCCCGGACCACCCGGTCAGGCCCATCCGGCCAGTCCCAGCCGCCCCGCCCTCGTCGGCCCGTCCCCTGACGGGTCCCCCCGGCCCGGGGGTCCTCACTCCGCCCCCGGGAACCAGTCGGCGAGCCCGTCATCGGCGCCCACCCAGGCCAGGACGTCGCGGAGCTCCTCATCGGTCATGAGGAGTTCGGCGAAGCTGCGCTCCACGGCCGCCCGGACACCCGGGTCCGCGATCCCGGTGATGATGAGGTGGGTGCGGGGCTCCTGTTCCCAGTCCCCCGCAGTGCCCACGGAGACGGCGCTGCCGTTGACCTCCCAGGTGCACACCGTGCGGGGGCGCGAGGGCAGCCAGAAGCACCCGCGGGCGCAGGTGCCGGCCGGGGCGAGCTCGCCGACGCGTCCGGCCAGACGGCCGGGGTGGAAGGGGCGCTCCGAGTGCAGGTCCAGGGTCCACACCCCGTGAGTCGTGGGGCCACCCCACGCCGCGGTCGAGGCCGGGTGGACGCGTGCGATCGCCTCGTCCACGTCGTGGGCGCGGCCCAGGAGCAGGTCGGGGGTGAGCTCCTCGAGATGCTCCACGCGCAGGGTGTCCAAGGGGCGCAGGTGCTCCACCAGGTCCGAGCCGAGAGTGTCGTCGCCCAGCGCGAGGACCACGTCGGCGTAGCCCAGGGACATCATCAGCACCTCCCCGGTGCAGCGTTCGTCCTCCTCGAACAGGGCCAGGCCATGCTCCGAGAGCGGGACGTGGTCGAGGAGGTCACGCGCAGCGGTGGTGAGGTCGACGGCGTGCACGCTGCTGGTGAGTCGACAGCTCCCGAGGACCTCGCCCGGGGCCATGAGATCGCTGAGGGACGGGAGGGCGTTGAGCGGCTCCACGGCCACGGGCAGGGCCAGGAGCAGTGCGTCGGCGCCCTGGGCGGCCAACTCCGCCAGTGCGGGGACGACGGCCTCCCGCAGTGAGCAGGTGAGGCACGGGTGCGCCAGCGGCACCTCGCGTTCCCATCCGGACCCGTCGCTGCGCGAGAGGCGCAGGGTCACGGAGTCTCCGATGAGGTCACAGGTGAGGACATCCATCCCGTCCCCGGCGCACAGGGAGGTGACGTCGCGCAGCAGGGGGTCGGTGGTGGACAGGACGGAGATCGACAACACGGTGGGGCCTTCCATCGGCGGCGGGGCGTGTTCGCCCACAGCGGCACGGACTTGCATGAATGAGAATCATTCTTATTATGGACGCATGAGCAACCACTGCCAAGTCACCGGGGCGCGTCCCTCCTTCGGGAACAGCGTCTCCCACTCCCACCGCCGCACCCGCCGGCGATGGGACGTCAACGTCCAGAAGAAGCGCTACTTCGTGCCCTCCCTCGGACGGACCATCACCCTGAGGATCAATCCCCGGGGCATCCGCACCATCGACAAGCTGGGCATCGAGGCCGTCGTGGCTGACATGCGCCAGCGGGGGGAGAGATTCTGATGGCACAGCGATCCACAGCCGTGCGACCCGTCATCACGCTGCAGTCCACGGCCGGCACCGGCTTCCGCTACGTCACGCGCAAGAACCGACGCAACGACCCTGACCGCATGCGCATCCGCAAGTACGACCCTGTGGCCCGTCGCCACGTCGAGTTCGTGGAGGTGCGCTGATGGCGAAGACCTCGAAGATCGTGCGCAACGAGCAGCGTCGCCTCGTCGTGGACAGGTTCGCGGAACGCCGCGCCACCCTGAAGAGGGACTCGGTCAACCCGCACCTGCCCGCCGCGGAGCGCGAGGCCGCCATGCGTGGGCTCCATTCCCTGCCCCGCGACGCCTCCCCGACCCGGCTGCGCGGACGCGGGATCTCGGATGGCCGCCCGCGGGGCTACCTGCGCAAGTTCGGACTCTCGCGTGTGCAGTTCCGGGAGATGGCGCTGCGCGGCGAGCTGCCGGGCATCACCAAGTCCTCCTGGTGATCGCTCCGGGGGACACCGCCCCACCCCGCTGAACCCGGTCCGCCGGAACGACCGGTCCGCCGGAACGATGGGTCTGACGTGCACCACCGGCCCGTTCCCACCCGCCCCATCCCATTCACAAGGACAGATCATGAGACCAGGCATCCACCCCGACTACCACCCGGTGGTCTTCCGCGACAGGGCCGCCGACTTCGCGTTCCTCACCCGCTCCACCCGGAACTCCGAGCGTGCCATCGAGTGGGAGGACGGGAACACCTACCCCGTCATCGACATCGAGATCTCCTCCGCCTCGCACCCGTTCTGGACGGGTCGCTCCCGACTGGTCGACACGGCGGGCCGCGTGGAGAAGTTCTACGCGCGCTACGGACGACCCACAGGAAGCGCCCACGAGGGCGGCTCCGCTGCTCCCCGGGACGAGGAGGCCGCACGATGAAGGTCCGAGCCTCGATCCGCTCCCTGGCCCGGCAGCCGGGATCGGTGGTGGTCCGCCGTCGCGGCCACACCTACGTCATCAACAAGAAGAACCCCCGCCTCAAGGCCCGCCAGGGGTGAGGGTCGGGCCCGCTCCCACCGTGGTAAACTGCTGTGGTTGCCGGGGCGCGAGCGATCTCACAGGGTCGCACCGCCGCGTGGCTGGCCCAGTGACCAGCAGACGTGGCAGAGTTGTACACCGGTAAGTCGACACGTCCACACATATTCTGAGGAGCGGTAGGGCCATGGCAGTTCCCAAGCGCAAGATGTCCCGAGCAAACACCCGCACTCGCCGAGCCGCATGGAAGGCCGATCTCAACGAGCTGAACACCGTCAAGGTTGCCGGCCGTGAGATCCGCGTGCCCCGCCGCCTGGCGAAGGCGTACAAGAACGGCCTGCTGAGCGTCGAGGACTGATTCGGCACACACGGCTTCGGAGGGCCCGGCACC
>JBQEKJ010000066.1:0-9829 GCA_052103835.1 Pauljensenia sp. | reverse complement strand
CCAGATGGACTCTCTCAGGCCCGACCGTCCTCGGTCTCGGCGCCGTCCCGCCCGGCCACCTCGGCCGGGACCATCTCTGGTGCGGTGAGCAGCCGCGGCGCCTGCTCGACCGGACGCGGCGCTGGAATCACCTTGGACTCGTCCAGGGTCCCCAGCTTCCGGGCCGTCACCAGGACCCGCGTCTCCAGGGAACCGGCGAACTTGTTCCACGCCCCCACCGACTTCTCCAGGCTGGAACGCATGGCCTCCGCATGCCCCGCCATCACGGCGATCCGGGAGTACAGCTCACGGGACAGGTCGAAGAGCTCCTTGGCCTGGTCGGTGAGCACCTCCTGCTGCCACGCGTAGGCGACCGTTCGCATCACCGACCACAGGGTGACCGGCGAGGCCAGGGCCACGCGCTTCTGGAAGGCGTGGTCCAGCAGGCTCGGGTCCGCCTCCAGCGCGGCAGACAACAGTGACTCCGAGGGCACGAAGGCGATGACGAAGTCCGGGCTGGCATCCAGCGCCTCCCAGTAGGTGCGCTTGGCGAGGGCGTCGACGTGTCCGCGCAGCGCCTTGACGTGGGCGTTCATGAGTTCCGCCCGGTGTCGGCCCTCCTCCCCGTCGGCATTGGCGGGGATCTCCATGGCGCGGATGTAGGAGTCGAAGGGCACCTTCGCGTCGATGGGCAGGGACTTGCCGCCGGGCAGGTGCAGGACCATGTCGGGACGTTTGCGCCCGTCCTCCGTGGACACCGAGGACTGCACGTCGAAGTCGACGTGCTCCACGAGCCCCGCGGACTCCACGATGTTGCGCAGCTGGGCCTCCCCCCACGCACCACGCACCGAGGTGTTGCGCAGCGCCGCCTCCAGGGCGGAGGTGGTGGCGCGCAGCTGCTGGTCAGCCTCGCGGGCCTGGGACAGCTGTTCCCCCAGCGCCCCGTACTGGCTCTGCCGCTCGCTCTCCATCCGGGTCACGGCCGTCTGGACGGCGGTGAGACGATCACGCACCGGGGCGAGCGCCTCCAGGACGCGCCCTCGTTCCTCCTTCTCCCGCAGCTGCCGGGTCGCGGAGTCGCGCTGCTCCTGCTCCCGCACGCGGGCCTGCTCCGCGATGCGCGCCTCCAGGTCGCGACGCTGCTGGTCGAGGCGCTGCTCGGCCTCCGCCCGGGTCCGGACGAGGAGGGCATCGACCTCCTGGAGACGTCGTTCCCCCAGCTCCACCCGTTCGCGCCACAGCGCCTCGTTGTGGCCCCGCTCCTGCTCAAGCACTTCGATGCGGGCCCGGGCCGCCGCGAGCGCGGAGGAGAGTTCGGGCGCAGCTCCTGCGCGCACCACCCGCGCCGACGCCAGCCACCCCAGGACCGCGCCGAGCACGACGCCTGCACACACCGCCACCACGATCGTCCATGTCATGCCCGCAGGCTACGGCCGGGCATGTGCATCTGAGTGCCGCCGGGCTGTCGGTGGGCGCATGCGCAGCGTCCGTGCGCGGGCGCCGGTGCGGTCTCGCGGGAACCATCGACGAGGGCGACCCCCACCCTCCTCGCAGATGGGTCCCCGTACCCGCATGCGATCGGGAGATGGGTAGCCTGTTGGGGATCCACCAGCCACCCCGAGTCGGGGCGCACGGGTGGACCCGGGTGGACAGGTGGTCGGGTGGGAGTCCGATCGCACCCCGCTCCACCACACACAGAGCCATCGAGAGGCCACCATGAAGTCCGCAGTCGTCTTCGCCAGCAAGCACTCCACCACTGCTGACATCGCCCGCCGCATCGCCCAAGGACTGGCGGGCACGCAGACCGAGGACCAGGAGGCGGCAGGCAGCGACACGGAAGCGCAGGCGGCGGAGACACAGGCGCCGGAGGACCAGAAGCTGGGAGCACAGGCGCCGGGGCATCAGGATGTGGTGGTCTTCGACCTCGCCGACGGCACCCCCGACCTGACCCCCTTCGACCTGGTGGTCCTGGGCACCCCGATCTACGCCGGCCAGCCCCTGCCAGCCATGAAGGACCTCCTCCGCGCAGGCATCCCGGACGGCGCGCACCTGGGCCTCTTCGTCATCGGGATGGTGCCCGACGCCGACGGACGGGAACGGGAGCTCGCCAACGCCTATCCCGAGGAGCTGCGGGCGCGCGCGACGGCCGCAGCCTTCCTCGGCGGTCGACTCCGCTTCTCCCGGATGAACCGCTTCGAACGCTTCGTCGTGACGCGCATGGCCAAGACCCGCACGGACGCGGACGCCATCGACGAGGACGCCCTCAGCCGTTTCGTCTCCGAGCTCCGGGGCTGACCACCGGGCCTGACCGCCCGGCGCGCAATCTGCTCCTCATCGCCGCATGTGAGCCCGGGCCCCGATCACCACCCACCAGATCCACCGCCGCGATCACTGGACCCCACCACCGGGACAGCTCACCGGGGCCGCCCTCGTCAGTGCCGCGCACGTCCCCGCCGCCAGCCCATGGACCCGCACCCCGCACCTCCCACCCGGGACCTTCGGCCCAGACCCGCCCGGGGCCCTCCCCACCTGCACGAACGCCCATGCCGCTGAACGGACACCCATGCCCGCTCCCCTCCCGCCGCACAGGCTTGCACTCCTAGGCTGGTGCGGACAGCAATGACGCTCGACCCTCCGAGGACCGATGGCCCACCGCACTCCTGGCCACCGCCAGGCCCACCTCCGCCCACACCCCGATCAGCACCCCGACCCGCACCGGCAGCACCCCAGCGGTGACCACGGGGACGCTCCCGGCGACCGACACCCTCGCCCGCACCCGACCCTGCGGACCCGCGCACTGCCCGCGCTGCTCCTCACCACCACGGCCGCACTGCTGGCCGGGTGCGGCGCGAGCGGGGACAGCGGCTCCGGGGGCGGCGGCACCGTCCACGGTGGCGAGGCCTCCCTGGAACTGCCCGACCTCTCCCCCGTCACCCTGGCCTCCGGGATCTCCGGGCGCGCCCTCCTCGTCATCGGCCTGGGGGTGTGCGTCCTCGGCCTGGTCTTCGGGCTGGTCACGTACCTGCAGCTCAAGCGCCTGCCCGTGCACCACTCCATGCTGCAGGTCTCGGAGCTCATCTACTCCACCTGCAAGGCCTACCTGATCAAGCAGGGCCGATTCCTCATGGTGCTGTGGGTGTTCATCACCGCCGTCATCCTCATCTACTACAAGTTCCTGGTCGGCTTCACGTGGAGCCGCACGCTCACGGTCATCGCGTTCTCCCTGCTGGGCATGGGTGGCTCCTACGCGGTCGCCTGGTTCGGGATCCGCGTCAACACCTTCGCCAACTCCCGCACCGCCTACGCCTCGCTGCGCGGGCGGCCCTTCGACATCCACCGCATCCCGATGAAGTCGGGCATGTCCATCGGTATGGTGCTGATCTCCCTGGAACTGCTGATGATGCTGGTCATCCTCCTGTTCGTGCCCGCCGATGTGGCCGGGGCCTGCTTCATCGGCTTCGCCATCGGGGAGTCACTCGGCGCCTCCGCCCTGCGCATCGCGGGCGGCATCTTCACCAAGATCGCCGACATCGGCTCCGACCTCATGAAGATCGTGTTCAAGATCGACGAGGACGACCCCCGCAACCCCGGTGTCATCGCCGACTGCACCGGCGACAACGCGGGCGACTCGGTGGGCCCCAGTGCCGATGGCTTCGAGACCTACGGGGTCACCGGCGTCGCGCTGATCACTTTCGTGCTGCTCGCCGTCCACGACCCCTCGCTGCAGGCCACGCTGCTGGTGTGGATCTTCGTGGTGCGTGCCGCCATGATCATCGCCTCCGCGCTTGCCTACGCCCTCAATGCGCGCTGGGCCCTGTCGAAGTGGGGTGGGGCCACGCGCATGAACTTCGAGGCACCCCTGACCTCGCTGGTGTGGCTGACCTCGGCCCTGTGCATCGTCATCACCTACGTCACGACCTGGTTCGTCCTGGGAGACACGGGAGGCGGTATCTGGCTGCGACTGGCCACGATCATCACCTGCGGCACCCTGGCCGGTGCCCTGATCCCGGAGCTGGTGAAGGTCTTCACCTCCACGAAGTCACGCCACGTGCGTGAGACCGTCAAGAGCTCACGCCAGGGCGGTGCCTCGCTGAACATCCTCTCGGGTGTGGTCGCGGGCAACTTCTCGGCGTTCTGGCTGGGCATCACCATCGTCGGACTGATGGGCATCGCCTACCTGATCTCACTGACGGGCCTGGATGACCTCATGCTGGCCCCCGCGGTGTTCGCCTTCGGCCTGGTGGCCTTCGGGTTCCTCGGCATGGGGCCCGTCACCATCGCGGTGGACTCCTACGGGCCCGTCACCGACAACGCCCAGTCCGTCTACGAGCTCTCCCGCATCGAGCACGAGGACGACATCGACGCCGAACTCACGGGCGACCTGGGCGTCGCCCCGCAGTGGGAGACGGCCAAACTCATGCTGGAGGAGAACGACGGGGCGGGCAACACCTTCAAGGCCACCGCCAAGCCGGTCCTCATCGGCACCGCGGTGGTGGGTGCCACCACCATGATCTTCTCCATCATCATCGGGCTCACCGACGGCCTCACCGGGGACATCGAGAACCTCTCGATCATGCACGCCCCGTTCCTGCTGGGCCTCATCACCGGTGGCGCGATCATCTACTGGTTCTCCGGGGCCTCCATCCAGGCCGTCACCACCGGCGCCTACCGGGCGGTGGAGTTCATCAAGCGCACCATCCGCCTGGAGCCGGGCCAGGAACGCGCCAGCGACGCCGACTCCCGCAAGGTCGTGGAGATCTGCACCCAGTACGCCCAGCAGGGCATGCTGACGATCTTCCTCGCGGTGTTCTTCGCGACCCTGTCCTTCGCCTTCGTGGAGCCCTACTTCTTCATCGGTTACCTGATCTCGATCGCCATCTTCGGCCTGTACCAGGCCATCTACATGGCGAACGCGGGCGGAGCTTGGGACAATGCGAAGAAGGTCGTCGAGGTCGACCTCCACGCGAAGGGCACCGCCCTCCATGACGCCACGATCGTCGGCGACACGGTGGGTGACCCCTTCAAGGACACGTCCTCGGTGGCCCTCAACCCGATCATCAAGTTCACGACGCTGTTCGGACTGCTCGCCGTCGAGTTGGCCGTCAGCCTCACGGGTCAGGGAATGGGCACCCTGGTCCACGTCCTGGCGGTCGTCTTCTTCCTGACCGCAGCCTTCTTCATCCACCGTTCGTTCTACGGGATGCGCATCCAGACCGGCATCTCCGAGGACGAGGACGACACCACCTCGGAACCGATGGGAGTCACATCATGAGGATCGCCATCAAGCGGGACGCGACCATCGTCGACGAGGGCGGCCACGTCACCGGCCACGATGCCGGAGCGACCCTGGTCCGCCGACTCCTGCGGCTCTTCCCCGACGCGATGCTGGTGGGACCCGGGGCACGCAGGTGCGAGGGCTTCGACCTCGTCCCCCTGGAGTTCATCGACCCGGAGGAGACCGTCCTCATCAACATGGACGTCACGGACTCGCTGGGGGTGTGGAACACGCTCTTCCACTCCAGCGGCGGCACCCACCCCCGCATCATGAACTTCGTGTGGTGGCCGACCTCGTCCCTCGTGGAGGAGGTCCAGGTCTCCAGCTTCGCCCTGTCCTGCGCACTCTTCCCGACCTTCGCCAACTCCGAGCGCACCGCCACGGAGGTCCGCGAGACGGTCGCGAAGTGGACGGTGGGGCGCCTGGCGGAGAAGGCGAAGCTGTCCTGGGTGAACCTGGGCTTCCGCCTGGAGCACGTCCAGCCGCGTGAGGAGCCGGAGGTGCCCGTCGTCCTCTACCCCGCCATCTACCTCTCGGAGCGCAAGCGTCCCCAGGAGTTCATGGCCATCGTGGACGAGGTGCACCGTCGCACCCCCGTCGAGGTGGAGATGCGTCTGCACGAGTCCCACCTGGTCAGTGAGCCGGCCATGGAGATCTCCCGGCGCAACTGGGTCTGGGTGGGGCCCCTGACCGCCTCGCGCAAGTCCTACTGGCAGGCGCTGGCCCACACGACGGCCTTCGTGGCCACCGCCACGGAGGAGTCCTACGGGCTCTCCTATGTGGAGGCCATGGGGGCGGGCGCCATCGGCATCCTGCCCGACCGGTTGTGGGCGCGGGCGTTGGTGCCCTCCCGCTACCCCTTCCTCTACCGCACGCGCGAGGAGGCCGAGGACATGCTGGTGCGCGCGGTCACCGACACCGCTGCCTGCCGGGACATGTTGGACGACCTGGTGGGGGGCAGCTTCCAGGAGTGGATCCAGCACCGCCACAGCGACGACGCCTTCGACCGCGAGATCCGCGAGCACGTGCGGAAGTGGTTCGGGGAGTGAGGCGGGGCGGATCCCGGTCGGGTCCGGGCCCCGGTGGGCCATGGGATCGACGCCGGATGCACACGCCGAGACTGGCAGTCGATCTCAGTGGGCAGGAGGACCCGATCCGGGCCCAAACGGGCCGTGAGGTCGACGGTGCTCGGTGGAGTGGGCTGTTGCTCTGAGTGACGATCTCAGCGGCACAGGAGACCCGTTTCGGGTCGAAATGGGCTCTGAGATCGTGACCCGGTGCAGCCGTGCCGTGCGCGCTGAGGACAGCCCACGCGAGCCGAACGCACACGCGCACAGAGTCCCCCTGCGAAGCCACTGGGACTCCCCTGGAACGGGTTGCCTCCCCACCTCGCTCCTTCAACCGACCGGGAGCCCGGGCCCGCATCAGGATCATGCGGCCACGGGTCCCACAGGACCCCGTCGCCACTTCGGGCGCTGTCAGGTCTCGTCCGGGAACTTCCCTCGTACAGTTCCGTCCATGGCGTCGGCGAAGGCGTGGATCACCGGCCAGGCGCCCTCGGAGCTGTTCCCGAGCACGGTCACCGTCGTGCGTGTCTCCGGGATGTGTGTGGACCGGAATGATGCACCGGCGTCGTAGCCCTCCAGGATCAGCGACGAGTTGCGGCGACCCAGCCAGAAACCCATCCCGTGGCGCATGTGCTCCGAGGGCACGTCGACGCGGGGACGGATCATCTCGGCGAGTGTGGCGGGCGAGACGATCCGGCCGTCCACCAGTGCGTTCCAGAACCGGTGGAGGTCGTCAGCGGTGAAGTACATACCGCCGTCGCCGTTGCCCCGTACCGGGAGGTGCAGGACATTGGTGCGGTTGCCCTCCTCATCCAGGTAGCCCAGTGCAGCATCCCCGGGGAGGTCATCGAAGCGCAGGAACGCGCAGCCGGTGAGTCCGGCGCGGTCGCAGACCTCGGTCTGGACCAGCTCATGGAAGTCGCGGCCGCTCACGCGCTCGGCGACGAGCGCGAGCACCACGTACCCGCCGTTGCAGTAGGAGAACTGCTTCCCGGGCGGGAACTTCTGCGGGAAACCGTCGAGGGCGGGCAGGAACGCCTCGGTCCTGTCGAGTGTGTGCAGCGGCAGGGAGAAGATGTAGTCGTCGATCTCCCCGTCATCATCCTCCTCCAGGTAGTCGCCGATGCCGGAGGTGTGGGTGAGCAGGTGCTCGATCGTCACCGCGTCGTCGATCAGGGGCAGGTCATCGCCGAGGATCGGACGCACGAGATCCTCCAGGCCGAGCGTGCCGGTCTCGACGAGTCGCATGACCACGAGCGCGGTGAAACCCTTGCTGCCGCTCGCGGCCGAGATGCGGGTACTCGGGGTGCTGGGAACCGCGAGGGCCCGGTTCGCGAACCCTTCGCGACGTTCGAGCGTGCGCGCGTCGCCGACATCAACGGTGATCACGCCGGTGAACGACTGAGCCTGGACAGCAGCGTCCAGCGCCTCGGCGGAGAGGGGAATGGCCATGGCTGGGACTCCTTGAGTTCTACTGCCTGCGGCTGGATCCTGGACAGTTGAGCGATCGGGAGAGCACCCAATTGTCTCGCGGACGGGTCAGGCTCGCCCCCGAGGAGGGGCGCGGCGGAGTCAACCCGCAGGACCCGGCTCCTCACTCCTCCTTGGCGGCCCGCCGCTTCTGGAGGTGGGAGAGGAACGCGCCGGCCATACCCGTGAACAACCAGACGATGACCGCGGCGATCAACCAGGTCGAGACCCGGTTCGCCGAGACCCCGCCGGGCACCAGCGCCACCACGAGCAGCGAGGCGAGCGTCGAGATGATCCCGACACCACCCTCCAGGGCGGGGATGTGGCGACCCACGAGGCGGGCGACGAGTGGCGCGAGCAGCGCCTGGACGATCGTCAGGGCGATGACGGCGAAGATGAATGCGCCGAGCTGGACCTTGAACCCGGGCACGAGCAGGACCGCGACGCCGAGGCCGATGGCCGCGCTTGCGAGCGTCACACCGATACGGACGAGGAAACGAGGCATGGGAGCGACCTTTCACTGGGAGGGGACTCCGGGTCCGTCAACCGGGAGGAACCTCCCATCTCAGAACCCATCGACCTGCGGGACACCCGCGGAGGAGCGCCGAGATCCGCGACACCCGGTGGGTCCGAGAATACCCGCGCCGCCCTCGTGGGGGCGCACCTCAGCGGGATGAGGTCCCCATGGCGCGCCCGCGCACCCAGTAGGCCTGGTGCTGGATGCTCGCGCGAGGCACTCCGGCGTCGAGCAGCCCGCGCCGCACAGCCCGGGTCGCCGTGGAGTCCAGGGCGACCCACGCCCAGTCGGGCGCATGCTCCGCGACCAGACCTGCGACCACGTCGAGCAGCCCCTCGGTCCCGAGCTCCGGGTCCACACGAGTGACCTCGCCACGCTCCTCCCCCAGCGGCAGCCACGTGTCGGCCGTGGCCTGGAGCACGACGACAACCGCGCACGAGGGCGGAGCCGCAGCCAGCGCATCGGCGATCGCAGGCACTGAGGCCGGGTCCCCCACCAGGAGCAGACGCGCGCCTGGCTCGGGGGCAGAGTACTTGGTCCCGCCGTAGAGCTGGGCCGGGATCGTGTCACCGGGATGGACCGAGAGTGCCCAGCGCGAGGCGGGGCCGTCGGGCTCGTGGTGGAGGAGGTAGATGGTGCACTCGGCGGCGGCGTGGTCGATCTCGACCAGGGTGTAGGCGCGCTGGTACTCGCGGCCGCCCTCCAGTACCCACAGGCGCACCCAGATCGTGGGCGGAAGTTCGCGTGTGCGCGCATGCCCGAGGAGGTCGCCGTTGTGCATCCGCACGCGCGTGTAGCCCCCCACCTGGCGGGCGTCGAGGATCTCGAAGTCGAACTCGGGGGCGCGGAGCATGTTGAGCACCGCGCCCTGGTAGCCGCGTCCCATGACCACTCCCAACCAAGGTGAGGCTCACCTTCCCTGGAGAGGATTCTCGCAGGTGCCAGCGGCAAGGTCCATCCCCCCTCGCGCCGGAGTCCGTCCTGTTCCGGGCCGAAGTCCGTCCTGATCGGGGGCCGCTCTGCTGCGGCTGTCGGCGGCCCGAGGTTCGTCCTGACTGGCGTGCGGCCGAGCCCCCGCTCGGCATCCACGTCGAACGGTGGACTTATCACCGAACGGTGGGGGTATACCGCTTCACCTCGGTGGGAAGTCCACCGTTCGCCGAGCGCGCTTGCCGGATCCCGGGTTCCGCAAGGGTGACTGGAGTGCGCGGCGAGGCGTGCCTCGATCCAGTCGCGGCGCACTACTCAGCGCCTCAGCGCCTCAGCAGGGCTGGGCCTCGGGGTCAGAAGGCGGAGAGGACCACGCCCATTGTCAGCGCTCGGCCCGAGGCCGCACTCACCAGACGGCGTACAGAGTCATAGGGTCCTTCAGCCAGAAGTGGCTCCCCGAGCGCCGTCTCACCGGACCAGCGCAGAACCAGGGACGGGTCGGGGATGAACTCCTCCCCGGGAGCCATGATGATGACCGCAGCCGCATCCACCCTTGGGTCGTCCTCGCTGCGGACCACGACCTCACGCACC
>JBQEKJ010000065.1:4997-9915 GCA_052103835.1 Pauljensenia sp. | reverse complement strand
CGAGGCACGGTCCCATGCCAATCAGAGGGGACCTCAACCCCGAAACAGAGCGGACTTCGGCGAGAGTTGGGGAGTGGCACGGGCCTGGGGACGAAATTGTGATTCATCGGTGGACGAGAGGCCCTCGAGCTGTGGACACAGACGTCCCTCCTGTGGAAGTCACAGGGAATGACACGTCGCATCCACAGCTCACCCCGTGTCCTCCACACCGGGTGCCACGAGTCCGTCCACATGTCAACGTCCCTCTGAGCTGCAGAAACATCGGTTGTCCACGGTTTCCACACACCCTATGACGGTGACGATTCTTGTAATTCCAAGATTGATGTGGACAGCCTTCAAGTGAGTCCGTGCCACGCCCCACACGTCCATCGACCCCCCGAGCCAATCGCCCCCGGCATCGGAGGACATGGGGGAGGCCCTCGTCCCACCCCGGCCCGACACAGCCTGACGGCCACCACGACCTCCCAGGACGACCCAGCTGTGGAGTGGTGCGAACCTCCAGTCCGGTCGCGTAGAGTTGGACGGCACATCCGTATGACCATGGAGGGACCCGGCATGAAGTTCACCGTCGCTCGTGACGTTCTCTCCGAGGCCGTGTCATGGACGGCACGTGCACTGCCGGTTCGTCCTGCGACACCGATCCTGGCCGGCGTGCGCATCAAGGCCCACGACCAGGCACTGACACTCTCCTCCTTCGACTACGAGGTCTCCGCGAACTCCGAGGTCCCCGCCACCGTCGAGGAGGACGGAGAGGTCCTGGTCTCGGGGCGTCTGCTCGCCGACATCTCGAAGTCACTGCCCAATCAGCCCGTCCACCTGGCCCTCGAGGGTCAGAAGGTGAACCTGACCTGCGGTTCCTCACACTTCACGCTCGCCGTCATGCCGTTGGACGAGTACCCCCTGCTCCCCGCCCAGCCCACCATCCGTGGATCAGTCGACTCCCAGGTCCTCACCCAGGCCGTGCAGCAGGTCTCCATCGCCGCCTCGCGTGACGACACACTCCCCCTGCTCACCAGCGTGCGCATCGAGATCGAGGGCGAGAAGGTCACCCTCCTGGCCACGGACCGTTACCGCCTGGCGATGCGCGAGCTCACCTGGGAACCCACCGACACCTCCATCTCCGAGTCGGCACTGGTCAAGGCCCGCATCCTCACCGATGTCGCCAAGTCCATGACCTCGGGCGCCAAGGTCGACATCGGCCTCTCGCAGGAGTCCCAGCCCGGTGCGTCCTCGTTGATCGGGTTCTCCGCTGGCGGGCGCCGCACCACCTCGACCCTCATGGACGGCGACTACCCGCCGGTGCGTCGCCTCTTCCCCGAGAACACGACGATCCAGGCGGTGTGCGAACGCCAGACCCTCCTCGAAGCCGTCAAGCGCGTGTCCCTGGTGGCCGAGCGCAAGACCTCGGTGCGTCTGGCCTTCTCCGAGGGCCAGGTGGTCCTCGAGGCCGGCCAGGGCGACAACGCCCAGGCGTCGGAGGCCATCGAGGCGGAGCTCTTCGGTGAGGCCATCGCCACGGCATTCAACCCGCAGTTCCTCATCGACGGGCTCAACGTCGCAGACACGGACTACGTGCGCTTCGGCTTCACGCATCCCACCAAGCCGGCCGTCATGACGGGCCAGACGAAGGCCGACGGCGGCGAGGTCACGTACTTCCGCTACCTGCTGATGCCGATTCGCTTCGGCATCTGAGCGGAGGTCGCCATGCGCGTCTCGCACGTGGCACTGGATGACTTCCGCTCCTACCGCCACAGTGTTGTCGAGCTGCCGCCCGGCACCACGGTGCTGGTGGGACGCAACGGTCAGGGCAAGACCAACCTGGTCGAGGCCATCGCCTACCTCTCGGCCTTCTCCTCCCACCGCGTGGCCGCCGAGGGCGCGCTGGTCCGCCTCCCCCGTGGTGACGAGGTTGCCCCCGCCGGCGCCGTGATCCGCGTCCGGTTGGTCTCCGGGGAGCACGGCGACGGGGACGAGGGCGGGACCCGTGAGCAGGTCATCGAGCTGGAGATCGTGCGGGGTCGCGCGAACCGGGCGCGGTTGAACCGGACGGTGCTGCGTCCCCGCGAGATCGTCGGCATGGTGCGCACCGTTGTCTTCGCCCCGGAGGACCTGCAGCTCGTGCGGGGGGACCCTGCGGTGAGGCGACACTTCCTGGACGATCTCGCCACACAGCTGCGACCCACACTCACCGTGGTGCGCTCGGACTTCGACCGCGTGGCCCGCCAGCGGGCAGCGCTCATGAAGCAGGCCTCGGCGAGGATGCGACGCGGTATGGCCCCCGACCTGTCCACCCTGGAGGTGTGGGACCAGCAGTTCGCCACGCTCTCCGCCCAGCTCACCGCCGCGCGCGCGGCCCTGGTGGAGAGGCTCCGGGCGCCCGTGGCCGCAGCCTACGCACGGGTCTCGGATTCCCCACGGAAGCTGGAGATCACCCTGGAGGCGTCGGTTGACCGGGTGCTGGCACGGGAGGAGGGTGCCGGTGGGAGGGTGGGCACGGAGAACAGTGAGCGTGCAGGAGCCGGGACCGGTGGGGATGCCGACGCGGGCGCCCTCATCGATCCCCACGCCGATCCCACCGATGTCGGGGCCCAGACAACCCGCGTGCTGGAGGCACTGGCCGTGGTGCGCGAGCGTGAGGTCGAACGCGGGGTGAACCTGGTGGGTGCCCACCGCGATGACCTGGTCCTGGACCTGGGCGGCATGCCCGTCAAGGGTTATGCCAGCCACGGGGAGTCCTGGTCGGTGGCACTGTCGCTGCGCCTGGGTGCCTTCGCCGTCCTGGAGGAGGACGGGGAGGAACCGATCCTGGTCCTCGACGACGTGTTCGCGGAGCTGGACGCCGAGAGGCGACGGGGCCTGGCGGAGATGGTCTCCGGCGCCGACCAGGTGCTGGTGACCGCAGCGGTCGCTGAGGACGTCCCGGAGTCCCTCCAGGGGCACCGCCTGGTGGTGCGCACCGATGAGCAGGAAGGATCGGTGGTCTCGGATGCCTGACGAGGACCGCGCGGATGACCCGACGGCTCCCACGTCCGAGGAGCTGAGTGAGGTCGCCCTGGGAGTGCTCGCGCGTTTCCAGGAGGCCGCCCGCGCACGGGGAGACCTCAGGCGGGGGATCCGCAGGCCGGGTGCGTCCCGGACACGCACCGGCATCGACGAGGGCGGGGACAACCCTGCCGACGGGGGTCCGGCGGGCGCGGGAACCGATGCAGACGGTGGGAGCGGAGACGTCGGAGCTCCCGGTGGGGTCAGTGGTGCCACGGGGTTCGGTGCCACTGGCGTCGGCGTGTCGGACGCCGGCTTGGCCGGGAGCACGGCCGGTCGGGGTTCCGCCGCTGGTGGGGGGACGACGGCCTCGACGAAGTGGAGGCGTTCTCCGGGTCTGGCGGCCTCGCGGACGCGGTGGCCGGAGCCTCGTGCGCTCGGTTCGGTGATCGGACGCATGTCGCAGCGTCGGGGGTGGGACGGGCCGGCGGCCATGGGGTCCGTGATGGCCAAGTGGCCGGCGATCGTCGGTGCCCAGGTGGCCGAGCACTGCCACATCGAGACCTTCGAGGGTGAGCGTCTCGTCGTTCGCTGTTCCTCGACGGCGTGGACGAAGCAGCTGCTGCTCCTCCTGCCCCACATCGAGCGCCGTATCGAGGAGGAGGTCGGCCCGGGTGTGGTCACCCAGGTGATCGTGCGCGGCCCGGCGGCGCCCTCGTGGAAGAAGGGTCGCCTGTCGGTGCCCGGCAGGGGGCCCCGCGACACCTACGGGTGAGGGCCGTCCGAGCAACGGCGTGTGGCTGACCCGCAACGGACGGACTGCTGGGCGACCACCCTGTGTGGGCACTTCGGGCCCCTCTCCGGGGCACCGTGCACCCTCCGGGACGGGTGACCCCGGACACACTGTGGACAGGGCAGTGTCGCTGCAGGTCAGACGGGATTGGCAACGGAATCCCCAGGTCCGGCGGACCGGGGCGGGGAGGCGGATCCTTGGTAGGATGGAGGCGGACAATTCTTGATCAGGACGCGCATTCGTGCGCCTTGAGGGGTCCGGTGCGTGACACCGGACCGGGGCCCGACAGTGGCCCGCGTGCTTTCGATTCGCACGCACGGACGAGGGGAGCCTGAGTGGCTGAGACGACTGGGACGACCCGGGGTGATGACGGCATCGAGCCTGAGGTCCTCAACGGCAACGGTGAGGACACCTACGGTGCCTCCGACATCACGGTCCTGGAGGGCCTCGAGGCCGTCCGCAAGCGACCCGGCATGTACATCGGTTCGACGGGGGAGCGCGGCCTGCACCACCTCGTCTACGAGGTGGTCGACAACTCCGTCGACGAGGCCCTGGCCGGCTATGCCACCCACATCGAGGTGACGATCCTGGCCGATGGTGGTCTGCGCGTCGTCGACAACGGGCGGGGCATCCCCGTCGACATGCACCCCACCGAGCACAAGCCCACCGTCGAGGTCGTCATGACGATCCTCCACGCCGGAGGCAAGTTCGGCGGCGGTGGCTATGCGGTGTCCGGTGGCCTCCACGGGGTGGGTATCTCCGTGGTCAACGCCCTCTCCACCCGTGTGGACACCGAGGTGCGTCGCCAGGGCCACGTGTGGCGGATGTCCTTCGCCAATGGCGGGCACCCCATCACCCCGCTGGTGCGCGGTGAGGGCACCGACGAGTCGGGAACCACCCAGACCTTCTACCCGGACCCCGACATCTTCGAGTCCGTGGACTTCAACTTCGAGACCCTGCGTCAGCGTTTCCAGCAGATGGCCTTCCTCAACAAGGGGCTGCGCATCACGCTGACCGATGAGCGTGCCGGCGTCCAGGACGAGGGCGACGAGATCACCGGCGACGAGGCGGGGACCGCCGACGACCCGGTACCGGGCGTGCGCCGCGTGTCCTACATGTACGAGCACGGTCTGCGCGACTACG
>JBQEKJ010000065.1:0-4987 GCA_052103835.1 Pauljensenia sp. | reverse complement strand
TCCTGGACTCCACCAAGAAGTCCGAGGTCATCAACTCCGAGATCATCGACTTCGAGTCGGAGAACCCGGAGGGCACGATGTCCCTCGAGATCGCCATGCAGTGGACCGGGTCCTACACCTCATCGGTGCACACCTACGCCAACACGATCAACACCACGGAGGGTGGCACCCACGAGGAAGGCTTCCGCACCGCGCTCACCACGGTCATCAACCGCTACGCCCGCGAGAAGAACATCCTCAAGGACCGCGACGACAACCTCTCCGGTGATGACGTGCGCGAGGGTCTCACGGCCGTCATCTCCATCAAGCTGACCGAACCCCAGTTCGAGGGTCAGACGAAGACGAAGCTCGGCAACACCGAGGCCCGCACCTTCGTGCAGACGCAGGTCTACCAGCAGCTCAACGACTGGCTGGACGCGCATCCCGTGGATGCCCGCGCCATCGTGGGCAAGGGCATGCAGGCCCAGATGGCCCGCGTGGCCGCCCGCAAGGCGCGCGAGGCGACGCGGCGCAAGACAGCTCTCGACACGGTGTCCATGCCCTCCAAGCTGCGTGACTGCAGCTCCAGGGATGCCTCCGTGTGCGAGATCTTCATCGTCGAGGGCGACTCGGCAGGCGGTTCCGCGGTGCAGGGGCGCGATCCCGAGCACCAGGCGATCCTTCCGCTGCGCGGCAAGATCCTCAACGTCGAGAAGGCGCGACTCGACCGTGCGCTGAACTCCGAGACCATCCAGGCGCTCATCGGGGCGCTGGGGACGGGCATCGGTGAGGAGTTCGACCTCGACAAGCTGCGTTACGCGAAGATCGTGCTCATGGCCGATGCGGATGTCGACGGACAGCACATCGCGACCCTGCTGCTGACCTTCCTGTTCCGCTACATGAATCCCCTGGTCGAGGGCGGCCACATCTACCTGGCCACGCCCCCGCTCTACCGTCTCAAGTGGTCCAACGCCCCCCACGAGTTCGTCTACTCCGACAAGGAGCGCGACGAGCGCCTCGCCGCAGGTGTGGCGGCCGGACGCAAGATGCCCAAGGACCGCAAGGAGGGTGGCATTCAGCGGTACAAGGGCCTCGGTGAGATGAACGACCAGGAGCTGTGGGAGACGACCATGGATCCCGCCCACCGCATCCTCAAGCAGGTGGAGGTCGGTGAGGCTGCTGCCGCGGACGAGGTCTTCACCCTCCTCATGGGGGACGACGTGGAGTCACGTCGTGCCTTCATCCAGCGAAACGCCCAGGACGTCCGATTCATCGACGCCTGATCGCGCCTGAGCAACCCCAAGGAGAACACCCACAGTGAGTGACCAGCCCTCCCAGCCGGACGAGGCACGCACCACCCCCCAGGACGGCGACGCCGCCGGGACCCCTCAGGACACCGCGGTCTTCGACCCGCACGGGCGCATCGACCCCGTCGACCTCGAACTCGAGATGCAGCGGTCCTACCTGGACTACGCAATGTCGGTGATCGTCGGGCGCGCCCTGCCCGATGTGCGTGACGGCCTCAAGCCCGTCCACCGGCGCATCCTCTACGCCATGTACGACGGCGGCTACCGCCCCGGTGCGGGCTTCTACAAGTGCATGCGCGTCGTCGGTGACGTGCTGGCGCACTACCACCCCCACGGTGACAGTTCCGTCTACGACGCCCTGGCGCGCCTGGTGCAGCCCTGGTCGATGAGGTACCCACTGGTGAGTGGGCAGGGCAACTTCGGGTCACCGGGCAACCTCGGCCCTGCCGCCCCCAGGTACACCGAGTGCAAGATGGCGCCATTGGCCCTGGAGATGGTCCGCGACATCGACGAGGACACCGTCGACTTCCAGGACAACTACGACGGCCGCTCCCAGGAGCCCATCGTCCTCCCGTCCCGCTTCCCGAACCTGCTGGTGAACGGCTCGGAGGGCATCGCGGTGGGCATGGCCACCCGCATCCCCCCGCACAACCTGCGTGAGGTCGCCTCCGGTGTGCAGTGGGCACTCGAGAACCCTGAGGCCACACGCGAGGAGCTTCTCGAGGCCCTCATGGCCCGCATCAAGGGTCCGGACTTCCCCACGGGCGCCACCATCCTGGGGCGTCGCGGTATCGAGGACGCCTACCGCACGGGTCGTGGGTCCATCGTCCAGCGCGCGGTGGTCGAGGTGGAGGAGCTCCACGGTCGCCAGTGCCTGGTGGTCAAGGAACTGCCCTACCAGGTCAATCCCGACAACCTCGTCGTCAAGATCGCCGACCTGGTCAAGACCGGCCAGATCACCGGCATCGCTGACATGCGTGACGAGACCTCGGGTCGCCACGGCCAGCGCCTCGTCATCGTGCTCAAGCGCGACGCGGTGGCCAAGGTGGTCCTCAACAACCTCTACAAGCGCACCCAGCTGCAGGACTCCTTCCCCGCGAACATGCTGGCCCTGGTCGACGGTGTGCCCCGCACACTCAGCCTGGACGGCTTCGTGCGCTACTGGGTCCGCCACCAGATGGAGGTCATCGAGAGGCGCACCCAGTTCCGCCTGGTCAAGGCCAAGGAACGCCTGCACATCCTGGACGCCTACCTCAAGGCGCTGGAGGACCTGGACCGGGTCATCGCCCTGATCCGGCGCTCACCCACCGCCGACGTGGCCCGCACCGGCCTCATGGACCTGCTCCAGATCGACGAGGTCCAGGCCGACGCGATCCTCGCCCTCCAGCTGCGCCGCCTGGCTGCCCTGGAACGTCAGAAGATCCTCGACGAGCACGAGGCCCTGCGGGCGCGTGTGGAGGACCTCGAGGACATCCTGGCCACCCCGCAGCGCCAGCGCGACATCATCTCCACCGAGCTCACCCAGATCGTCGACAAGTTCGGGGACGAACGCGTGACCCGCATCCTGCCCTACGGCGGGGAGATGTCCATGGAGGATCTGATCCCCCAGGAGGACGTGGTCGTCACCATCACCCGCGACGGCTTCGCCAAGCGGACCCGCACGGACGCCTACCGTTCCCAGCGGCGCGGTGGGAAGGGTGTGCGCGGCACACAGCTGCGCGGGGACGACGTGGTGGAGCACTTCTTCGTCACCACGACCCACCACTGGCTGCTGTTCTTCACGAACCTGGGACGGGTCTACCGCGCCAAGGCCTACGAGATCCCCGAGGGTGGGCGCGATGCCAAGGGGCAGCACGTCGCGAACCTGCTGGCCTTCCAGCCCGACGAGACCATCGCCCAGGTGCTGGCCATTGAGGACTACGAGCAGGCCGAGTACCTGGTGCTGGCCACCAAGTCCGGACTGGTGAAGAAGACGCGGCTCTCGGAGTACAACTCACCGCGCTCCGGCGGCATCATCGCCATCAACCTGCGCGAGCAGGAGGACGGGGCACCCGACGAGCTGGTCTCCGCCCAGATCGTCAATGCGGAGGACGACCTGATCCTCGTCTCGCGTGAGGGCCAGGCCTCCCGCTTCACGGCCTCCGATGAGCAGCTGCGCCCCATGGGGCGGTCCACCTCGGGTGTGAAGGGCATGCGCTTCCGTGGGCACGACGAACTGCTCGGCATGGAGGTCGTGCGTGAGGGTTCCGACCTCCTGATCGTCACCGAGGGTGGTTACGCCAAGCGCACCCCGGTCGAGGAGTACCCGACCAAGGGTCGCGGCATCCTGGGGGTGAGGGTCGGCAAGCTGGTCGAGGAACGCGGCGCACTGGCCGGCGCCCTCATCGTGCACCCGGATGAGGACGTCATGGTCATCACCGAGTCCGGCAAGCTGGTCCAGGTCAGTGCCGCGGACGTGCGCCCCACGGGCCGCAACACGATGGGCGTGATCTTCGCCCGGCCCGACGGCAAGGACCACATCATCGCGATCACCCGCAACACCGAGCACGAGTTGCCCGAGGAGAACGGCGACACCGGTGTGGCCGATCCCTCTGCCACCAGCACCGACGTCCCCGCGGACGACACGGCTGCGGGGGGCACCGCCGAGGCGTCCGCAGCGGCGGACGAGGACGCGTCGCCCTCGTCGGTCCCGGAGGTCCAGGAGGTCCCGGAGGGGACCACGGACGGTGGGGCGGCTGACGGGAGCACCCCGGACGCTGTAGCGTCTGACCAGGACGGCGTCGAGGAGGGTGACGAATGAGTGCAAGCGTCGGGACGGAGATCGACATCTCCGAGGACGCACCCCGCCAGGTCAACCTGGCGGTTGCCCGGGTCGACCCGTGGACGGTGATGAAGGTCGGTTTCCTCCTGTCGGTGGCGATGGGTATCGCCACAGTCATCGCCACGATCGTCGTGTGGCTGATGCTGGACGGGATGCACGTCTTCTCCTCCATCGAGGACTTCCTCAACCAGATCAGTGCGACGAAGTTCGTGGCGCTGCTCGACTACGTCAAGCTGCCCAAGGTCGTGTCCTACGCGACCGTGTTCGCCGTCGCCAACGTCATCATCATGACGGCGATCTCCACCCTGGGGGCGCTGCTGTACAACGTCATCGCCTCCCTGGTGGGCGGCGTGCGCGTGTCCCTCATGGACGAGTGAGCGGTCGTCGTCCCCGACAGGACGCGGTGGCCCAGTTCACTGGGCGCGGTTTTGTCGGTGGGCGGCCCCTCGGGTAGCATTGTGCGGTGCCCGGACGGGTACGGAGGGCCTATAGCTCAGTTGGTTAGAGCGCAGTCCTGATAAGACTGAGGTCGATGGTTCGAGTCCATCTAGGCCCACCATCCGCAGTCGGCGGAGAGTGGAGGTCCCCCGTGAAGAAGTGGATCACAACCCTGGCCGCCGTCGGCACTGCTGCGGCGATCGGGTTGGTTGTGCGTCAGATCGGCCAGGACCTCTCCACCAATGCCGAGCTGTGGAGGTCCGTCACCGACGATCCATCGGGAGTCTGATCCCGGGGGGCGTACGAGGGCGGCGCTGTCGGCTCGTCGGACCGCGAGGTCTGCGATGTCGGCTCATGTGGTCCATGTCGGACCGCGCAGAGGGGCCATGGCGCAATTGGTAGCGCACCTGCTTTGCAAGCAGGGGGTTACGGGTTCGAGTCC
>JBQEKJ010000064.1:0-9930 GCA_052103835.1 Pauljensenia sp. | reverse complement strand
GGGCGCGTGATCTCGGAGACGTCGTCGATGCCGAGGAGGCGCTGGGCCTCCAGCTCGGCGGGCAGTCCGTGGGTGTCCCACCCGAAGCGGCGCTCGACGTGGTGTCCGCGCATGGTCTGGTAGCGCCCGACCAGGTCCTTGATGTAGCCCGTGAGCAGGTGGCCGTAGTGGGGCAGGCCGTTGGCGAAGGGCGGGCCGTCGTAGAACACGAACTCGTTGTCGCCGTCGCGCCCGGTGGGGCGTTCCTCGACGGACCTGCGGAAGGTGTCGTCCGCCTTCCAGTACGCCAGCGTGTCCTCCTCCATGCGGGGGAAGGAAGCATTCGCCTCGACCTCGGTGTCCCGGTGGCGGGGGTAGAACCCGTGCTTGGTCATGGTGTCCTCGGTGTCGTCTCCAGTACTGCACAGTCCAGGGACGACTCCCGGCGACGCCGGGATCCGCGGTACCACCCCGCTTGGCGCGCTCGCACGCGCCCGCTTCGTTGAGGCTGTCTCGGGCCCACCCGTCCGGGTCTAGTGGGGACGGCCGGTGAGCGGCCGAACTGTTCTTCCGGAGACTCCCCGGTGATGCCCCGCACGGTGTCGCCACCCACGGGCCGGATCCACGTCGCGGCCCATGGTAGCCGATCGTGTCCCCGCCGTGCTGAGGGGACCGTCACTCCTCGCCGTGGGCGGAACTGCGCCGCTCCGGTCGTCCATCGACGAGGGCGGCGTCGTCGCGGTGTCGTCCCCGCTGTCGCCGTGCTGTCCCCACGTTGTCCCCGCGTCCCCGGTGCGCGGCGACGGGCACGGGAGCCCCACGTCACCTAGCATCGTGGACGTCATCCCGTCACCCCGTCCCCCATCCGAACGAGGTCCCCGTCATGATCATCTTCCGCGGCGCCGGGTTCCTGGCCTTCCTCGCCTTCGGCCTCGCCGTCGGCATCGGCGCACTCCTCGCCCAGGCGCTCGGCTCGGACCTGGACAGCTCGGGCTGGACGGTGTCCGTCGGTCTGCTCGTCTCGGCAGGGCTGGTCTTCCTGCTCGGCCAGTACCTCAATGTCACGCGACCCACAGCCCAGTTCGAACGCATCCGCGGGCGACACCTCGGCCAGGTGTCCACGTCCCTGGCCAAGGACGGCCTGCCCGAGCCCCTGGCCCTGGCCGAGCAACCGCCATTGGCACCTGAGGAGGAGCAGGTCCTGCGCCGGATGAAGAACCGGCACACACTGTTCTGGATCCCCATGCAGTGGTTCGCCGCGGTGTTCCTGCTCGTCGCCCTGGGCAATGCGCTGGCGAACATCACCTGAGGCCCGCACTCACTCCGGTCGTGTCCCGGAGATTCCCTCGTCCGTCCCGGCATCCGTCCCGCGGGTGGGCGACTCTCCCCCTCCGGAGTCCGTCACGGGTGTGGGAGTGGGCTCCGGATCCTGATCGGGTCGGGGAGGACGTGACGACGGAACGGCACTCCTCCTGCGCCGGCGGACCACGAGCACCGGCACGAGGACCACGGCGAGCACCACGAGCCAGGGCAGCGCCCAGACGATGCCGATGCCGATGCCCCTGAGGGCGCCGAGGAAGGCCTGCCAGGACCGCTCCCACACCGACGCCCCGGGGTCCTCTGCCGCACGCTCCCCGACCAGGGTCACCGTGAGTGTGGACATCGCGACCTGGTCGGCGAGGTAGGCGCGCTGGGCGTTGAGGGAGTCCAGTTCCGCCTGGCGGGATGTCAGCTGTCCCTCGGCCTCCAGCAGGTCCGCCGTGGAGGTGGCCTGGTCGATGAGGGCCATCAGGCGTGTGATGGAGGCCTCGAGCGCCTGGGCACGGGCATCGAGGTCAGCCAGGTACTGTCCGACGTCCTCCGTGGAGGTCGACGAGCTCAGCACCGTGCCGAGGCCGGGCAGTGCGTCCAGCAGCTCCTGGTAGCGTGTCGCCGGCACGCGCAGGGTCGCCCAGGCGGAGGGCCTGTCGCCCTCCGTGTCCGTCGTCGACGAGGCGACGCTGCCCCCGAGGTCGGCAACCGTGTCGGTCAGGTCCGCCAGCGCGGGGACAGGATCCACCGCACGCACGGTCGCCTCCCCGGTGACCACGACCTGCGCCGAGACATCGGCTCCGTCCTGTGTGGCCGCAGCAGCCCGGTCGGCCGACGATGTCTCTGCGGACCCCGTGTCGATCTCGGCCCCGTCGGCCGAGCCCGTGTCCAGTTCGACGGCGGGGACGGCTGCGGAGCCCGAGGAGTCCCCGCGACCGCCTCCCGCCGAGCAGCCGGCCAGGACGAGGAGCCCCACCAGGGCGACCGCGGGGATCCGCAGGCGCAGGCCCGGGCGGGACACCGGAGGACGGGGCGCTGCCGAACGGGGGCCGGAGGGCGCGGTGGCGGTGCAGGGAGTGTGCGCGCCGGAGTGGGCCCGACGGTGGGCGAGGAGGTCCATGACGCCACTGTCCGTGATCCGCGACACGCTGGTCAAGGGAGTCGGACGGATCGTCACGGATCCGAGACCGTGCGCGGTGTGACCCACAGGCGGGCAGGGTCTGCGCCCGGCCCCGTCCCGCTCGACAATGGGTCGGGTGAGAGTCCCCCATCCCGATGACGCCCCCCGCGCGCGTTCCCCCCTCACACGTCTCGCCCTGCCCGTCTACGTCCCCAGTCTGATCTGGTCGACGGGATCGGGGGCCCTGGCCCCCGTCATGGTGCTGGCCGCGCTCTCGCTGGGCTACTCCCAGTCCGCAGCCTCCATGATCGCTGGCATCTCCGGCCTCGTCGGCGTCCTCACCGGCCCGTGGGTGGGACGGCGCATCACCCGGTGGGGTGACCGGCCCGCTTTCATCACCGGCACCCTGATGGCGGTCGTCTCACTCGGCGTCACCCTGGTGGCACTGGCCAACCCGGGGCAGCGCTGGGGGCAGGTCGCCTACCTGCTCGGCATCGTCGCGCTGGCGGTCTCGGCGAACATCTGGTCCCTGGCCCGCCAGTCCTACGTCGCGGAGTCGCTGCCGGTCGGCTACCGCGCCCGCGCCATGTCCATGCTCGGGGGCATGCTGCGCCTGGGCCAGCTCATCGGCCCCGCCGTCGGGTCCGTCGCCATTGCCCTCTGGGACCTTCCCGGCAGCTTCTGGCTCCAGATCGCCACGACCCTGGTCGCGCTGGGCTTCGTGCTCGGATTCGTCCTACCGGACCCCACGGCACTCCCCTCGGCGCTCGAGATCCTCGAGCACGAAGAGGTCGAGGACGAGGAGTGGGAGGAGGAGGGGCCGCCCTCGTCAGCCACCTCGGACGCCACCCATCCCCACCCCGCGGATCTGCGCCGCCCCGCCCTGCGCGAACGGGCCGACACAGGTGCCACCGCGCTGCTGTCGGTGGGCATCATCGTGTTGGGTCTCGTGCGGGCCAACAGGGCCGTGATCATCCCCCTGTGGGGTCACCAACTGGGGATCGCCGACCACACGATCTCGGCGACCTTCGCCGCCTCCGCGGTGCTCGACTCCCTGATGTTCTACCCGGCGGGGCGCATCTCCGACCGCTTCGGGCGCCGCAGCGACCTGCTGCCGACCCTGGCGATCATGGGGGTCGGCTTCATCGCGATGGCGCTGTGGACCTCCCCAGTCGGCTTCGTCGTGACTGCCTGCGTCATCGGTTTCGGCAACGGGTTCGGGTCGGGGATCGTCATGACGATGGGTGCGGACCTCTCCCCCGACGTCAACCGCTCCCAGTTCCTGGGCCTGTGGCAGTCCATCAGCCAGATCGGCTCCACCGTGGGGCCCTTCGCCGTGGCCGCCCTCGTCCACGCCCTCGGGGTGGCGTCCTCGGCGTGGGCGACGGGACTCGTGTCACTCCTGGGAGCGGTGTGGTTCATGGTCACGGTCCCACGCGCCTATGCGCGCCTGGGCGTGGACGACCGCGGCCGCCCCCTGGAGGAGGGGATCTGAGGGGCCGACGGCCTCACTCGCGCGTGCGCGCCACCAGCGTGTTCGTCGCCTGGGCGGCGGGACGGATGGTGAGGGAGTCGATGTTCACGTGGTGGGGACGGGTCAGCGTCCACACGATGGCATCGGCGATGTCCTCGGCGACCAGCGGCTCGGCGACGCCCTCGTAGACCTTCTCCGCAGCATCCCTGGAACCCAGCCGGTTGAGGGAGAACTCGGGCGTGTGGACCATGCCGGGCGCGATCTCGATGATGCGCACAGGCTCACCCACGAGTTCCTGGCGCAGGGTGTTGGGGATGATCCGCTCGGCGTGCTTGGCGGCGACGTAGCCGCCACCACCGGGGTAGGTGTCGTGAGCGGCGGTGGAGGTCACGAAGACCAGGTCGCCGCCGCGCTCACGCATGGTGGGCAGGAACGCCTGGGTGACCTGCAGGGCGGTGATGACATTGCGGTCGTACATCTGGGTCCAGTGCTCGATGTCCGCCTCCGCCACGCTCTCCACGCCCAGTGCGCCGCCCGCGTTGTTGACCACGGCGTCCACCGGACCCAGAGTGGCGACGTAGGCGGCCATCGCCTCGACCTGCTCGTCGTCGGTGAGATCGGCGGCGAAGTAGGTGCACCCCGTCTCCTCGGCCAGCTTCTTCAACCGCATGACGCGCCGTGCCACAGCGGTGACATCCCACCCGCGCTCACGCAGGAGGCGCACGGTGGCCTCCCCGATCCCGGTCGACGCTCCGGTGACGACGGCCCTGCGCACCTCTCGTGTCCTCATGCCCCCAGTATCGTCCACGCCGGACCGTGGGGGAACGACTCGTTCAGGAGAAGGTCTCCGCCAGGGCCGCGGCGAGGTCCTCGACGAGGTCGTCCGGATCCTCCAGCCCGATGGAGAGACGCAGGTGTCCGAGCCTGCGGAAGGGCTCGGGATAGGTCGCCACACGCGGTCCCTCGGTCCCCGTGTACACGATGAGGGACTCGTCGTGGCCGAGCGAGACCGCGGAGGTGATCACCCGCAGGTTCGCGACGAAGCGGTTGTGCTCCTCCGGGGTGGCATCGAGTGCGAAGGCGATGACGCCGCCGTATCCGCGGCCCCCGAACTGGCGCAGCGCCAGGTCGTGCTGGGGGTGGGAGGTGAGCCCGGGGTACTCGACGAGGGCGACCCGGTCCTGGGACTCCAGGGACTCCGCGACCTGCTGGGCGGAGGCGAGGTGTCGCGCCAGACGCAGGGGCAGGGTGACGGACCCGCGTGTGATGAGCCAGGCGTTGAACGGGGAGATCGCCCCGCCCACGTCCACCATCGCCTCGGACTTGATGCGGTGGATGAGCTCGTGGCTGCCGATGACGGCACCGCCCAAGGAGTCACCGTGGCCGTTGATGTACTTGGTCAGGGAGTGGACGACCAGGTCCGCCCCGTCCTCCAGGGGCCGGTAGAGCGGAGGCGGGGTGAAGGTCGAGTCGACGCTGAGCAGCGCCCCCGCTCCGTGCGCGATGCGCGCGGCGGCCGCCACGTCGCTGACGCGCGTGGTCGGGTTGCCGATGGTCTCGACGTGGACCAGTCGGGTGTTGGGCCGGACGGCTGCCGCGATCGCATCGGGGTCCGAGGCGTCCACGAAGGTCGCCTCGATGCCGTACTTCTCCGGGAGGAGCACGGAGAGGAGGCGCCAGGTGGCCTCGTAGGTCACGTCGGCCACGACCACGTGGTCCCCCGAACGCAGCAGGGTGAAGAACACGGCGTGGAGGGCGGCCACGCCGGAGGCGAGCACGACGGCCTCCTCCCCGTTCTCCAGGGAGGCCAGGCGTGCCTGGAGGCCGAGCTGGTTGACGCCCGAGTTGCGGGTGTAGATCAGTCCGTCCGTGCCGGACCAGTCGATGGAGGAGGGGTCCTCGGGCAGCGCGTAGGCGTTGGCCATGACCAGGGGGGTCCGGATGGCGCCCGAACCGCCGTCGATCTCGTTGCCGACGTGGACGGCGCGGGTGGAGGTGCGCAGTGAGGCGGGGTCGTGCTTGTCGGGTCGTGTGGTCATGGGGGGACGCTAGCGCCTGGCGCGCCCCCGCTGTCCGGGGAGGTCGCACCGTGGGCCCGTGTGACGAGGGCGGGACGCCCCCGACCTCAGTGCTGGGGGAGTGCGACCGCGAGCGCCCCGTAGAGTGCGTCGACCAGGCCCTCCACCCGGGAGGCGACCTCCCGCCCGGGGCCGGTGAGCGCATACCCCGCGGACCGTCCTCGAGCGGCCTCGCCACGGGTGACCAGTCCGTCTGCCTCGAGGGAGCGCAGGGTCTGGGTGAGCATGCGCTCGCTGGAACCCCCGATCGTGCGGTGGATCTCCCCGAAGCGTGTCGCCCCCCGGGCCAGTGCGAGCAGGGTGAGGGCTCCCCAGCGTCCGGTGACGTCGAGGAGCGCGCCGCGGGAGGGGCATCGCTCGTCGAAGACGTCGAAGTCGGGCACCGTCTGCCCCTGAACGTCCTCCATGGTCCGTCCCCTTCCCTGTTGACGTCGCTGCGAGGTGTGCGCATACTGGACACGTACTTACGAAAAGTAAGTGTACACCGGGGTGCCACCAGGCCCCGGTCCCCCAGCGGAAGGACACACCATGACCATTGCCGTCACCGGCGCCACCGGCCATCTCGGTTCCCTCACCATCGACGCGCTCCTGGAGCGCGTCCCCGCCTCCGACGTCGTCGCCCTCGTGCGTGGCACGGGGAAGGCCGCGTCCCTGGCCGCCCGGGGTGTCGGGGTGCGCCACTTCGACTACGACCAGCCCGGGACCCTCGCCCCGGCCCTGGAGGGTGTGGACCGCCTGCTCCTGGTCTCCGGCAATGCCGTGGGTCACCGCATCCCGCAGCACCGGGCCGTCATCGAGGCCGCCACCGCGGCCCATGTCCCCTTCCTCGCCTACACGAGTGTCCTGCACGCCGACATCGCCACCGGGCCCGTCTCCCCCGAGCACCGCGCCACCGAGGCTCTCCTGGCGGAAGCCCCCTTCGAGGTCGCCCTGCTGCGCAACGGGTGGTACTCCGAGAACTACGTCCCCACCGCCCAGCAGGCGGCAGGAACGGGTGAGGTGCTCACCAGTGCCGGCAGTGGCCGCATCGCCTCCGCGGCGCGCGCGGACTACGCGGCCGCCGCCGCTGCCGTGCTCACCGCGCCCGAGCCGCGCCCGGGCACCTTTGAGCTCTCCGGTGACCACGCCTGGGACCTCAAGGAGTTCGCACGGATCGTCTCCGAACTCTCGGGTCGCGAGGTGCACGTCCATGACGTGACCCCCGAGGAGCACCTGCGCCTCCTCCTCGACGCCGGCGTCCCGGAGGGTGGAGCACAGTTCGTCGTGGGCACCGACCAGGCCATCTCCCTGGGCGAACTCGCGGACACGCCCGGAACGCTCTCGCAGCTCATCGGCCGCCCGACCACTCCCCTGGCCGAGACCCTGGCCCCGGTCCTGGCGCAGGACTGAGGGAACTGGCACGTCCCGGCCAGCCCGCGCTCACACCAGGCGGACCAGCACCACTCCGGCCAGGACGGTCAGGGCCCCGAGCACCCGCAGCGCACCGACCGGGCGTCGAGGAGCCCCCAGCAGGCCCACCTGGTCCACCAGCAGCCCGGAGACGATCTGGCCCAGCAGGACCACCGACACCGTCAACCCGGTCCCGAGCACCGGGGCGATCGCGGAGTTCGCCAGCACGAAGCCCGCACCGAGCGCACCACCACTCCAGATCCACCAGGGCTCGGCGGCAGCCACCCCCCGCAGGTCGGGACGCACCCGAAGGGACGCCACGATGAACACCAGCGCCAGTGTCCCCACCACGAAGGAGACGGTCGCGGCGAACAGGGGGGATCCCGCGACGACCCCCAGACGTCCGTTGACGGTCGCCTGGATGGCCGACAGGGTGCCGGTCAGGACCGCGGCCCCACCCAGGGCCACCACCCGGAGCCCTCGTCGATGTCCTGGGGACGACCGCGCCGAGGGCGCATGTTCGCCAGGGCGGCACCGAGGACCACCAGCAGGGCCCCGGCGCTCCTGGCCGGGCCCAGGGGTACCTGCGTGGCACCGAAGGCTCCCGTGGCGTCGATGAGCACACCTCCGATCACCTGCCCGACGATGGGCAGGACCACTGCGGAGGACGCGCCGAGTGCCCGCATGAGCACGATGTTGAAGGTGAGGAACGCGACCCCGCACAGGCCACCCACCCAGATCCACCACGGTTGACCGGGCAGGACGTCCCAGCTGATGCCCGGACGCGCGACCCCCAGGGCCGCCAGCAGCACCAGCGTGCCCACCGAGAACGAGATCAGGGATGCCACGAAGACGGAGCCGGCCCGGCGCCCCAGCCGCGTGTTGATGGTCGTCTGGACCGGCAGCACCAGCCCGGCCGAGATCCCCGCGAGGATGCCACCGATCACGCACGCCCCCGGGTGGGGACAGGGCGGTCAGGGCAGTGACGAGGACGGGGCCGCCGGGGTGCGCGGACCCGGGAGTCGGGGATCAGTCGGTGGTCGGACACATGAGCAGCCTAGGGACCGTGCCGTCGCCCGTCACTGCGGCGCACAGGCACCCCGTGGCGTGAACCACCTCTCAGCAGTGCCGACGCCCGATCGTGCTAGCCTCGGAGGTGGCGGTCCTGCACACCGCCCGCGTCGTTGAACGCTTTCCCGGGTCGATCACTGAACCCGGCCCCGCCCGACCGACAGGCGGCGGGGATGCCTTCGCACGGCGAACGGATGCGCCACCGGGCGCCTTCGCCAACAGTCCTCGTACCCCGGGCCGGCAGGTCCGTCGAAGAGAGTCCATGACTTCCACCATCCTCGCCGCGCAGGCGCGCACCGACGCACCTGCGGCCACCTCCTCCCCGACCTTCGCCTCCCTCGGCGTCCCCGCCGAACTGGTGACGGTCCTTGAGGGACAGGGCAAGGCCACGGCCTTCCCCATCCAGACCGACACGCTGCCCGACACACTGTCCGGCCGCGACGTGCTGGGACGCGGACGCACCGGGTCCGGCAAGACCCTCGCCTTCGCGATCCCCCTGGTCGCCCGCCTCGCCGAGGCCGGACGCACCAACACCCCCCACCGCCCGAGCGCCCTGGTGCTCGCCCCCACCCGTGAGCTGGCCTCCCAGATCGCCGAGGTCATCGAGCCCCTGGGTCGCGCCTTCGGCCTGCGCGTCACCACCATCTTCGGCGGGGTCAAGCAGACCCGCCAGGAGATGGCCCTCTCCCACGGCGCCGCCGTCGTGGTGGCCTGCCCCGGGCGCCTGGAGGACCTCATGGGCCAGGGTCTGGTCACCCTGTCCGACGTGGCGGTCACCGTCATCGACGAGGCCGACCTCATGGCCGACATGGGCTTCCTGCCCGCCGTCACCCGCATCCTGCGCGCCACCCCCAAGGTCGGTCAGCGCATGCTCTTCTCCGCCACCCTCGACAATGGCGTGGACCGTCTGGTCAAGCAGTTCCTGCACGACCCGATCCTCCACTCGGTCGACCCCGCGGAGTCCCCCGTGGAGCAGATGACCCACCACGTCTTCGAGGTGGCCGACGCCGACGCGAAGAAGGACCTCATCGAGGCCCTCGCCTCGGGGACCGGGCGTCGCATCCTGTTCTTCCGCACCAAGCACCGCGCCAAGCGCACCGCCCGTCAGCTCTCCGCAGCCGGCATCCCGGCCGTGGACCTGCAGGGCAACCTGTCCCAGAACGCCCGCGACCGCAACCTCGCGGCCTTCGACTCCGGCCAGGTCCGGGTCCTGGCAGCCACCGACGTGGCGGCCCGAGGCGTGGACGTGGCCGATGTCGAGCTGGTCATCCACGCCGATCCGCCGCGCGAGCACAAGGAGTACCTGCACCGTTCCGGGCGCACCGCCCGTGCCGGGCACTCCGGCGACGTCGTGACGATCTGCCTGCCCGAGGAGCGCCGCGACCTGGCCCAGGTCCTGCGCAAGGCGAAGATCCACGTCACCCCCGAGCGCGTGGACGCACGCTCCCCCGAGGTCGCGGAACTGGTCGGGGAGCGGGCAGCCCGTGTCGCCCAGCGTCCCGCCGCCC
>JBQEKJ010000063.1:0-9976 GCA_052103835.1 Pauljensenia sp. | reverse complement strand
GGAGGCCACGCGGATCTACAGATCGGCACGGCCCACGGATCCGAGTCATGTGGTCTTCACCCCCGGGCCCGAGGGCGGGTACTCCTACCGCATCGACTCCGAGTCGACGGACTGGATGCCCTTCCGGCAGGCATACCAACTCAGCTCGTCGACCACCACCTTCCTGCGTGGGACCGGATCGGTGTCCCTCAGGGCCTGCCTGACGCAGAACTAGGCACGCACCGATTGGCCCGCGCGCCCCTGGCGCCCTCCTGAGGCGCCCTCCCGCGGCACCTTTCCGAGGCACTGGACCCGCGTCGATCCCGCCGGCGGACGCCATCCGACGCCGAGCAGGTGTTCCCCGGCGGGTCCGGACCTGGTCCCCGTGAGGATCCCGGCGGGCCACATGACGGACCCGGACCCGCGTGATGGCGCGGAATACGTAGGCTGGGCCGCGACAGCACGTCAAGAAGAGGAGGCCCCGGATGGCAACCCAGACACACGTCCCCACCGCGCTCGAAGCAGCAGGTGACGTCGTCATCCCTGTAGCCGACGAGCTGGCTGGGCGATTCCCGCTGCACGCCAACCCGGCCCCCGCCTCCGATGCCGACTACGACGCCATCATGGAGGACCTGACCTTCGGACACTCCTTCACCGACCACATGGCCCACATGCGCTGGACGCCCGACCAGGGCTGGCACGACCGGGCCGTGGTCCCCTATGGCCCCCTGTCGTTGACGCCCGCAGCCGCAGTGCTGCACTACTCCCAGTCCGTCTTCGAGGGCATCAAGGCCTACAGGCACGCCGACGGGTCCATCTGGACCTTCCGCCCCGGCTACAACGCCGCGCGCATCGACCACTCTGCGCAGCGGCTCTCCCTGCCGACCATTGAGCGGGAGGACTTCGTGGCCTCCCTGGTGGACTACGTGCGCGCCGACTCCAAGTGGGTTCCGGACAAGCCCGGCTCCAGCCTGTACCTGCGGCCCTTCATGTTCGCCTCGGAGGACTTCCTGGGCGTCCACGCCGCCCACCTCATCGACTACTACGTGATCGGATCCCCTTCGGGCCCCTACTTCAAGGGTGGCTTCGAGCCCGTGTCCATCTGGGTGGTCAAGGGCTACCACCGCGCCGGTCCCGGCGGTACCGGCACCGCCAAGGCCGGTGGCAACTACGCCGCCTCGCTGCTGCCCCAGATGGAGGCCGCCGAGCGAGGCTTCTCCCAGGTCTGCTTCCTCGACACCTATGAGGAGAAGTACCTGGAGGAACTCGGCGGCATGAACGTCTTCGTCGTCATGGAGGATGGGACCGTGCGCACCCCGGAGCTGACCGGCGTGATCCTGGAGGGCGGGACCCGTTCCGCCATCTGCCGCCTCCTGCGCGACCAGGGCACGGAGGTCCGCGAGGAGCCCATTGCGCTGGACGACCTGGTCGAGGGCATCAAGTCGGGTGCCGTTGCCGAGGTCTTCGCCTGCGGCACGGCTGCGGTGGTCACGCCCATCGGGCGCTTGGCCGGGGAGGGCTTCGACGTGGAGCTTCCCACCGGTCCCGTCACCGAGAAGGCCTACCACGACCTCACCGACATCCAGATGGGGCTGGTTCCCGATCCCTACGGGTGGACGTACCGGATCCTCTGAGAGGACACCGCGGCCAACGGAGGCAACGGAAGGACACCGCGGCCAACGGAGGCCACGGCACCGTCGGACGGAGGGGTCCGCGATCGATGAGATCGTGGACCCCTCCGCTGATCCGGCTGTGTGCGCACCAAGTTGTGTGCCGGCCTGCTCTACTTGCGTGCTCACCCGGCCGCCCGGGACCGGTCTGGTGGCACGGACAGGATCGGCGCAGCCGGGGTTGGTACCACGAGTCGGCTTGAGAGGGCGGGATCGGGCCGGGGCTGCAGACAATGTTCGTTCGGTGAGGCGGAGCTGGATCCGGGGTCGGCTGTGACCTGCACGGATGAGGGGTTCCGAGCAGCCGTGGACGAGGCCGCAGTGCACATTGTCTGTCGTGGGGCTCGGTGGCTCGGTGGCTCCGTGGCTCGGTCGCTCGGTGAGGAGATCCGGATACCGGATGGCCCCGGGACCTGACCAGACGACAGGACGGGCACCCGACAGGACGACCTCCCGGCTACCCGGCCCGGCGAATGTGCTCAGGCTCGGCGGCCACCTGGTCGGACAGTTGCTCGGTGGTCTGCTGGTCCGTCGAGTGGCGGGCGAGGCGGGCACCGAGCAGGGGCGTGAGGTCATCGAGGGCGACCTGCACCCGCGAGTAGACCCTCGGGTCCAGGATTGCGGTCCCGTCGAAGGAGGCGGAGCTGACGTAGATCCCCGAGGGTGCCACGAACGCCTGGAGGAAGGCGAAGAGTGGGCGCAGCTCGTGGTCGACCATGAGCGAGTGGCGGTCGGACCCACCCGTGGCCATGAGCAGGGTTGGTGTCCCGGCCACCCCGTACTGGTCCAGCAGGTCCATGAAGTGTTTGAAGATGCCGGGGTAGGAACCTCGGAACACAGGGACCGCGACCAGCAGCAGATCGGCGTTCTCCACGGCTCGCAGCGCCGCCTCCGCGCGGGGGCCGACCTCGTCGCGGCGGATCGCTGATGTCAGGTCCGCACCGATGCCGTACACGTCGACGCGGGTCACCTCCGTGGGGAAGCGGTGTGCCGCCTCATCGGCAGCCACCTGTGCCAGGGAGGCCGTCTTCGACTGCGCTGAGGGCGAACCGTTGAGGATGACGACCTTCAGGACCCCTGACTCCGCGGGCATGCCCCCGGGTGCGTCCGCGCCCGTGTCACTGCCCGGGCCCAGCGTGTCGGGGAGCTGCCCCTCGCCCCTCATCGGGTGGCCTCGGCGGAGTCGAGGTCCGGGCCGGGGGTGGCATCTGCATGCATGAGGGGCCACACGGCGGCGCCCTCGTCGACCACGACAGCGGGACCCGCACCGAACTCGCGGCGCAGGACCGGTGCGACCTCGGTGCCGAGAAGCTCGATGGCCTCCAGGTGGTCGCGCTGGGGGACGCCGCCGAAGCCCATCTGGAACATGATCCGATCGATGCCGTAGACCTCGTGGTAGCGCATGACCTTGTCGACCACCTCCTGGGGCGAGCCGACCACCGGCATGCCGCCGGGCCCGGCCTGGGCGTCGAACGCCTCGCGCGGGATGTCGAAGCCGACGCCGCGCTGGTGGTTGTTCTCGCTCATCCCCCGGGCGAAGTGGGGGTACATGGTGTCGCGCGCGGACTGGCTGGTCCGCCCGACGAATCCATGGACGCTTGCCCCGACGCGGAGCTGCTCCGCGGGCACGCCCGCCTGCTCGGCGGAGGCACGGTAGTACTGGGACATGACCTCCTGGGCGGCGATGGGGCCCACCAGGAACGCAATGATCATCGGGATCCCGGCGCGCCCCGCGCGCACGGCTGACGCAGGTGAGCCACCCACTGCCCGCCACACGGGTAGAGGATCCTGCAGGGCGCGCGGCGCGATGTCGGCATCGACGAGGGGAGCCCGTGTCGTCCCGGACCAGGTGATCGGATTGGTGGAGCGGATGCGCAGGAGTAGGTCGAGCTTTTCCTCGAAGAGTTCGTCGTAGTCCTCCAGGGAGTAGCCGAAGAGCGGGAAGGACTCCGTGTAGGAGCCGCGCCCCGCCATGACCTCCGCCCGTCCGCCTGAGATCCGGTCCAGGGTGGCGAACTGCTCGTGGACCCGCACGGGGTCGTCGCTGGAGAGGACGGTGACCGCGCTGGTCAGGCGGATTCGCTCGGTCGCTGTGGCAGCGGCGGCGAGGAGCACCTGGGGTGCGGAGGCGACGAAGTCCCCGCGGTGGTGCTCACCGATCCCGAAGACGTCCAGGCCGACCTGGTCGGCGAGGCGCGCCTGCTCCAGGGTCTCCTGGATGCGCTGGTGCGTGCTGGGCATGCGCCCGGTGGCCGGGTCCGTGGTGACCTCACCGAATGTGAGGACGCCGATCTCCATCATCGATCCTGCTCCGTCCGTGGTGTCGAGTCGTTCATCTCAGTGGTCGTGTTGTTCCTGTGGGCCCGGCGTGTGGCCCTCGGTGCGGCGAGGTCGGGCTTGGGTGGGCGCGTGGTGCCCCGGGTCTGGTTGACAACGATGTCCTGGCGGCCCCACTCGGCCATGGCGTCCAACTCCGCGCGGAGGTCCGCCGTCTCCGGGTCCTCCTCCTCGTGGCGCTCAGCCTCCGTGGCGTTGAGGAGCTGGCGGCCCCATTCCGTGAGCGCATCCAGGACCGGCAGCAGTGTGCGCCCGGTGTCGGTCAGGAAGTACCGGGCGGCCGGGGGACGGCCGTTGGTCACGGAGCGTCGGATCAGTCCATCGGACTCGAGTTCGCGCAGGCGACGCGCCAACACCTGGTCGGAGACGCCATCGACATGACGTGCGATCTCGGCGAACCCCTTGCACCCGGCGCCGAGGGCCTGGACCACGCGGCCGTTCCACCGGCGGCCCACGATGTCCATTGCGGCGACAAAGGACGGGCAGGCGCCCGGACCGGTGCCGTCCGCGGGAACCTCCGCGGCACGTGTGTCCTGTGGTGTACTCACAAAAAATGAGTATCTACCAGAATGAGAGTGTCCACAACAGGGAAGGGTGTGATCCGCGCGATGACGCGGCGTGCCTGGTGGGGCGTGCCTCGGGGTCGTGGTGGGGCGTGCCTCGGGGTCGTGGTGGGGCGTGCCTCGGCATGAGGGGGGTGTGGGTGGGTGAGAGGGCGGACGACCATCGTTGTTGGTTCAGGCGCGCGAGGCCGACAGGGCTGCGGCACGTGCCAGCCCGCCGTGTTCCAATCCGGCCAGGGGGGACTCCGCCTCCCAGACCAGGTGTCCGTGATGACGGACCTGGACGGCCAGAGTGCCGGTGAGCTGCTCGATCGCCCCCGGCACGGCGCGGCGCTGCCCGACCAGGGGAACTGGCAGGACGAGGGCGTCCGCGAGTGGGGCATGGGCCTCGACGCTGACGGCCCAGGACAGGGAGCGCCCCTCCAGGACCCAGTGCTCGTCCCCGACATCCGCCCGGACCGGTGAGGTCACCGGGTTCCCCAGGCGGATGACCCGCCCGTCCGGGAGTCGCACCACGAGGCCGGTGACCTCCGTGCGCAGGGGGCCGGCGGTGACCTCACCACCCGCGAAGGCCACGCACGCGTCGGCGTCCGGGAACCCCTGTGCCTGACCCCACCACCAGGAGTCCGGGAATCCCGCCCGTCCCCAGTTCTTCTCGCCATAGACCTCGGCGCTCTCGAAGTCCCAGCGTTGCCCGGCGATGTCGAGGGTCCCGGTGGCCCGCCCGCCCAGCAGCCACGGGTGCCAGTACTGGTTGAGCCCGGGGATCGTCTGGAACCAGCTCGATCCCCCGAACGGCCGCCGGGCCGGCCACCGGTTCGTCGCCTCCAGGTGGACGTCGAGTCGGGCGTCACCACCCAGGTCGACCAGGAGCCGTCGGTCGGTCCCGAGGAAGGAGCGTCCCGCGCGTGCCCCGAGGCCGTTTCGCCGTGCGAGGGCGGCGGGCAGGATCGTCTGGCGCCAGGACCCCTCCGACGTGCCCAGCCCGCCCAGGGCCCAGGACCCGGTGTCATCACTCTGCACACCGATGAGTGCGATCGCGACCCGGCCGGCGGCCGGGTCCGTCAGACGCCAGAAGTAGCCCTCCATGGCGACGCCGTGGGACCACTCGGGATGACCGAAGGGGAGGTCCGCGCCGGAGGAACGGTAGGGAGTGCGCAGTCGCCTCGTCCCGCGTGTGTCGGTCGCGCGTGACGGGTCCCCGCGTGACCCGGCCCCGTGCGACGGGGTTCCACCGGCCCGGTCTGTGTCACTGCCGTCCCCTGCGTGACCCGCACCGGTCTCCGTCATACTCCCGATCCTCGCACGCCGTTCGTGGTCGCGCCGCTCGGGAGCGTTGACCTCCTCGGTGGAGGGGACGGGGAGGGGAACGGAGCGGGGCAGTGGGCAGGGAAGGGCGACGGGAAGGGGAGCTGGAAGTGGCAGGTGCAGAGCGTGTGGACTCTGGCCATGCCTGTGGACGAGGTGGGTGGAGTGTGTGTCCGGAGTGCGTGTGTCCGCTGTGGAGACGGGTGCAGCCCCTCGTCCTCCTCGACCATCTCCGGGCTGGGACGTAAGGTGAGCCTCACAGTCGCGAACCATGGATGGGACCTGCATGAACCGGACGCTGGTCATGGTGTTGTCGTGGGCATCGGTCCTCGGCCTCGCCCTCGTCCACCTCAGCATCGGACGCTCCCTCGACCTGCTCCTTGCCGGTCGGGCCCCAGGTCTCGACCCGCTCGGAGTCGCCCTCGTCGCCGCCTGTGCTGCGGGAGCCAGCGCCTGGGGAGCATCGCGCCTGTCGGGCACCGGCTTGGCCGGGGAAGAACAGCGCCTGCGCGCACAGGTCCTGGACCAGGTCTTCGCCCTCGGCACCACGGAACGCACCCGGGAGAGGACCGGACGCATCGTCTCGACCGCCACGGACGGCGTCGAGCGGGCCGCTGCCTACCGTGCGACGTTCATCGCGCCCATGGTCGCCTCCCTGCTCACCCCCGTCCTCGTCCTGGTGGTGGTCGCCGTGGCCATCGACCCGCTCGCCGCAGGGCTGCTGGCCATCACCATTCCCCTGGTGCCCCTGTGCGTCGGCGCATTCCAGATGGCCTTCCGCACGGTGTCGAGCAGGTACCGCGCCTCCTCCCGCGCACTCGCCGCCCAGGAGCTCGACGCCATCCAGGGGCTCTCCACGCTCGCACTGCTCAATGCCGGAGCGGCGATGGGGCAGCGCCTGGCACGCGCCGCGGAGGACGTTCGACGCCACGTCATGCGCCTCCTGGCCGCCAACCAGCTGGTCCTGCTGGTCGTGGACTCCGTGTTCTCCCTGGCCATGGTCACCGGCGCCGTAGTGGCGGCCCTGTGGCGCGCGCAGGCCGGGGCGATCACCCCGGGTCAGGCACTCGCGCTGGTCCTGATGTCCTCCCTGCTGCTGGAGCCGCTGGACCGCATCGGACAGTTCTTCTACATCGGGATGGGCGGGATCGCCGCGGGCAAGGAGATCCGCGCCTTCTGCGCACAGGAGCCCGCCGTCAGCGACGCGCCCGGCGTGGTGTGGCCCGGGGGCAGCGGCGCTGCGGTGGGGGCCGAGGAGGGCACCGAGGAGCACGAGGGCGAGGGCGTGGCCGTGCGACTGGAGGACGTGCACTTCAGCTACGACCCGACCAATCCCATTCCCGTCCTCGACGGCGTCGACCTGGACATCGCACCCGATGAGCACCTGGTGCTGACCGGACCCTCCGGAGCCGGAAAGACGACCATCGCAGCCCTGGTGCACGCGGACCTGCGCCCGAGCTCGGGGCGCGTGCTGCTGGCGGGCCACGACCTGGAGGAGGTGCCCCTGGAGTGGGCGCGGTCCCACATCGGCGTCGTCGCCCAGGAGACATACCTGTTCACCGGCACGCTGCGGGACAACCTGCTGCTGGCCGACCCGGACGCCGACGACGCCCGGCTGGTCGAGGCACTGGGACGCGCACACCTGACCGAGACGCTCCACCATCTGCCCGACGGCCTCGACACCCCCGTCGGTGAGCGGGGCCTGTCCCTCTCAGGCGGCGAGGCCCAACGTGTCGCCATCGCCCGGGTCCTCCTCAAGGACGCCCCCGTCCTCCTGCTGGACGAACCGACCGCGCACGTCGACCTGGCCTCGGAGCGGGACGTGCTCGCCGCACTCGAGGAGGCCACACGAGGGCGCACCACGCTCACCATCTCCCACCGCCAGGCGACCATCGAAGAGGCGGGCACACGCGCCGAACTGACGGGCGGGCGCATCGAGATCATCGGTGCCGGGGCCGCCGGGGCCGCGGGGGCCGCCGGGGGTGCCGGGGGTGCGGGTGGTGCCGGTGGTGCTGGAGGCACGCCCGTGGATGGTCCGGAAGGGGACGAGGCATGAGCGGGACAGGGACGCCCTCGTCGATGCCGGGCGGCACGGGTGGCGCGGGCGGCCACGGGGGTACGGGTGGCGCGGGCGCCCACAGCACCGCGGGTACGCACCCACGCAGGCAGGACGACGCGCAGGAGTGGACGACCCCCCGACTGGTGCAGAGACTGCTCCATGTGGCGCGGCCCGTGCTCCCACCCCTGGCCGTGTCGGTGCTGTGCCGGACCCTCGCCCTGTGCCTGGGCATTGCCCTGTTCGCCCTGGGAGGATGGGCGGTCTGCTCATGGGCCGAGGCTGCGGGTCTCGCGGCGGACGTCGCGGGAAGGGGCAGCGCGGACCCGGGTGCCGCGGCACCCACGTGGAGCCTGACGCGGATCGCCTGGACAATGGTCGCCCTCGCCCTGGCGAAGGGGGTGCTGCGCTACCTCGAGCAGTTCAGCGGGCACTGGGTCGCCTTCCGGTCACTCGCCCTGCTGCGCATGTACTTCTACGACCACCTGGAGCCCCAGGCGCCGGCGCGGACCGAGGGTGCGGACTCCGGGGACCTGCTCTCCCGCGTCACCAAGGACGTCGACCGCATCGAGGTGTTCTTCGCCCACACCCTCGCTCCCGCCCTCACCGCCGTCCTGGTCCCCACCGGTGTCCTCGTGTACCTGGGCGTGGCCACATCCTGGTGGGTCGCACTGGTCCTGGCTCCCTTCCTGCTGCTGGTCGGCGCCGTGGTGCCCCGCATCGGGGCCCGGCACACGGAGGTCGCCGCGCGTGTCATCCGTGAGGGGCGCGGTCGGCTGTCCCAGCACGTCACCGACTCCGTCCAGGGTGTGCGCGAGGTCCTCGCCTTCGGCGCCCAGTCCCGCCGCAGCCGAAGGATGGCTGACATCGAGTCGCGCATCGGCACCGCCCAGGACACCTCGGCTCGGGTGATCGCCCTGCGCCGCGGTCTGGGTCAGGCGCTCGTCGCACTGGCACTGGTGGCGGTGACGGCTGTGGTCGGCGCGCTCGCAGCCGGGGGGGAGCTCACCCTGGCCCAGGTGGGACTGGCCCTGGGTGTCACCCTGGGCGTCTTCGCCCCGGTCACCGCGGTGGAGGACTTCCAGGCCGACCTCGATCAGGCCTTCGCCTCGGCGCGTCGGGTCTTCGAGGTGACGGAGCGCGCGCCCCTGGTCGCGGATCCGGACCACCCCCGGGACACCGACGGGAGTGGTGCCGTCACGCTTCGGGGTGTGAGCTTCGGGTATCCGCGGGTCGGTGGTGCTGCGCCGGACGATGGCGGGGCCGTGGTTCTGCAGGCTCTTCGCCGCCGAGTCCTCCACGACGTCACGCTGGACTTCCCGGCTGGTGCAATGACGGCAGTCGTGGGGGCTTCGGGATCCGGCAAGTCCACGCTGGCCGCCCTCGTGGAGCGGATGTGGGACGTCGACGCCGGCGCGGTGTGCATCGGAGGTATCGACATCCGCGACCTCACCCAGCGACGCCTGCGCGAGCTCGTCGCCCACGCCCCCCAACGGCCCTACGTCTTCAACGACACGGTGCGTGCGAACCTGCTGCTGGCCCGACCGGGCGCGGACCGTGCGGCACTGGAGCGTGTCTGCGAACAGGTCGGCCTCAGCCAGTGGCTGGCCGAGGAACCTGACGGCCTCGACACGCAGGTGGGGGAGATGGGGGAGCGGCTCTCGGGAGGTCAACGCCAACGCCTGGCACTGGCCCGTGCCCTCCTGCGTGGGGCGCCCGTGACGATCCTGGACGAGGCGACCTCCCAGCTGGACCGGGACACCGAGGCCCACGTCCTGGCCGGGATCCGCGAGGCGACCCGGGGCCGGACGCTCATCGTCATCGCCCACCGGGTCTCCACGGTGCGCGACGCCGATCGGATCGTCGTCATCGACGCGGGGCACGTCGTGGAGGTCGGAACGTACTCGGAGCTGATCGCGCGAGACGGCGCACTGGCCGGGCTCGTCGGCAGGGAGGCGCAACAACCCTTCATCAGCGGTCCGCTCTGTTCTGGGGTCGAAGTCCGCTCAGTTCGGACTCTGTGAGCCCTTCTCCCGTGTGTTGTTGTGGTGGTGGTGGGAGCG
>JBQEKJ010000062.1:0-9989 GCA_052103835.1 Pauljensenia sp. | reverse complement strand
CCTCCTCCGTGACTCCTTGGTGTCGTCGTGCTGCTGTGGCGTCCTCGTCGGTGGTCCAGGGCGGATCATGCTCTTCCGGTTCGTGTGCCATCGTTCTCTCCTCGGTGTCGTGCCCACCTCGCGGTGCTGGCGGACAGGGGAGTCGTCACGCCTCCATGTGATGCATGACACTCCCAAGGCTACCGGTCCTCCCAGTTCGCGCCACCCGGCGGACGTGTCGATCAGAGGGCCGCCGACCAGAGGCGCCAGGTGCGCCCGTACCTGGTCACGGGGCGCTGCTGGGGGGTGGTGCTCCAAGTCTGGGGAAGCACCGGGTTGGGAGGAGAGCACCGGCCCGGCAGGAGTGCACCGGGTTGGAGGCGGGCAACGGACATGGGGACGGGGCGGCGATGACACAGGAACCGGGACGATCACTGCGGCGGGCACCTCGAACCACACGGGATCGTTGGGGACAGAATGACTCCAGCACATGACTCGGGCACATGGCTCCGGTACACGGACCGAGCGACCTGTCGCCCCGCCCTCGTCAATGCCAGTCGGACGACACATGGGAACCCGCGGCGGGAACCCCGCCCGCGCACCCGGAGGGAGACACGCGTGACCGAAGCCCTGGTCCACGGACGCACGCTACGCGAGTGGGTCCGCGACGTCCCGCTTGTCGGGCCCCTCGTGGGGTACCGGGAGACCCAGTGGTTCAACCCCGGTCTCATGCCCACCGCCGAGGCCATCGCTGAGGTCGGCCTGGACCGGGGCGACATTGCGGGCGCCGCCGCCCGTCTCAAGCGCTTCGCGCCCTACATGGCCACGGTCTTCCCCGACACCCGCAGGACCCTGGGGATCCTGGAGTCCCCACTGGTGGCAGCGCCGACGATGAAGGCCCTCCTCGGTCGTGGGACAGGGCGTGAACTGCCTGGTGACCTGTGGCTCAAGCTCGACAGCGAGCTGCCCGTGTCGGGATCGATCAAGGCGCGCGGCGGCATCCACGAGGTGCTCAGGTATGCCGAGGACCTGGCCGTGGACGCCGGGATGCTCTCCCCCGACGACGACCACGCCGTGCTGGCGAGCCCGGAGTTCACCGAGTTCTTCTCCCGCCACGCCGTTGCCGTGGGGTCCACGGGGAACCTCGGGCTGTCCATCGGCATCATGAGTGCGAGGCTCGGGTTCCGGGCGACGGTGCACATGTCCGCCGATGCGCGCCAGTGGAAGAAGGACAAGCTGCGGGCCAACGGAGTCGAGGTCCTCGAGTACGACTCGGACTACTCCGAGGCCGTGAGGGTGGGGCGCGCGAGGTCGGAGGAGGACCCGACGTGCCACTTCGTCGATGACGAGAACTCCCGCAATCTCTTCCTCGGCTACGCGGTCGCCGCCCACAGGCTGGCCGGTCAGCTGCAGGCACTCGACGTGACCGTGGACCGCGACCACCCGCTGTTCGTGCACCTGCCGTGCGGGGTGGGTGGGGGACCCGGGGGTGTTGCCTTCGGTCTGCGCACGGAGTTCGGGGACGACGTCCACGTCGTCTTCGCCGAGCCGACGCACGGTCCGAGCATGTTCCTCGGCGTCCTCACGGGCCTCCATGACCGGATGTCGGTCCAGGACTTCGGGATCGACAATGTCACCGCGGCGGATGGTCTGGCCTGCGGGAGGCCCTCCGGGTTCGTCGGCCAGGCGATGGGGCACCTCATCGACGGGTTCATGACCGTGGACGATGACCATCTCCACCGTCTCCTCGCCCAGCTCCACGACGCCGAGGGCATCGACATCGAACCGTCCTCGACGGCCGGGCTCGTGGGGATCCAACGGATCGTGGACGCCGTGGAGTACCGGGAGCGCATGGGCCTGGATGACGCCCGGCTCTCCCGGGCCACGCACATCGCGTGGGCGACGGGTGGCGGCATGGTTCCCCCTGCCGAGATGGAGGCCTACATCGCCCGCGGGCACAGCCTGCTGTTGTGAGGATGGCGGTCCGTCCGTCGGCGCCCTTGCGATGAGGTGGGACTGAAGTCCTGCCATGGGTCCGTGTTCTGCATCTGATCTGAGTCAACCTTGGCACCAGGAGGATTCCGCAATGACAACGTCCCAGCCTCTTCCGCTGACCGTCAGCTACAAGCCGAGCAAGTGGATCACGGTCCTCATTGCGAACATCGTCCTGCTGGCTGCAGGTGTGCTGATCGTCGTCGCAGCAATCATGCAATGGGGCGAGTAGGGTTGGAAGGCGATCCTCCTGGCGATCGTGGGCGTGCTGGTGGCCCTGCTGGGACTGGGCAATGCCACGGGCGCCAGGAGGAAGTTCGCACCGACCGACATGGTCGCCGCAGGTGTCGACGTTGACGGCTTCATCCTCCCCGCACACGGTCTGGTGCCGTGGTCGGCCTTCACGAGCATCGACTTCGCCTACACCCTCAGTGGTGGCTCCAAGATGATCCTCAACCTGATCTACGGCATGGACGACCGCAAGGTGGTCGTCCGGCTTGCTCCCGAGGCGTTGGCTCCGGACCTCCGTGCAGACATCGAGAAGCACTCGCCGGAGGCTTTCGGCGAGGAAGGCATGGAGCTCGCCTTCGTGACGGGCCTCATCGGAGGGACGGACTCCTACATCGAGCTGCTGCGCGCCACTGAGAGCGCCGCGCCCCAGGGTTTCCCGCTGGCGGTCACCTCGAAGGACTCCTCCTTCCTCAAGAAGCTCGACAAGGCCCGCGCCGCAGCCTGAGGGCCGCGCCGGCGTGAGCCCCGAGTTCCCCAGCACTCACGCTGTCGGCGTTCTCTCCCCGTCCCGCGGAAAGCGATCATGGCGAGGGTGGCGACGAGCACCCGGGGGAGGCAAGCCCTCTAGGCTGGTCCCATGCGAGACCTCTACCCTGCGATCGAACCCTTCCACACCGAGATGCTTGACGTCGGTGACGGGCAGCGGCTCCACGTCGAGCAGTGCGGCAATCCTGACGGCAAGCCGGCGGTGTTCCTCCACGGCGGTCCCGGATCAGGCTGTTCCCCCGAGCACCGCCAGCAGTTCGACCCGGAGCTCTACCGCATCGTCCTCTTCGACCAGCGAGGCGCCGGACGCTCCACCCCACGCGCCGGTGCGGACTTCGCGGATCTCACCACGAACACCACGTGGCACCTGGTCGCCGACATCGAGGCGATCCGCGAGCACCTGGGCATCGAGTCCTGGCTGGTGTTCGGCGGCTCCTGGGGCTCCACGCTCGCCCTCGCCTATGCGCAGACCCACCCGGAACGTGTCACCGAGCTGGTCCTGCGCGGCATCTTCACCCTGCGACACTCGGAGCTCGCGTGGTTCTACGAGGGCGGCTCCGAGCATGGCGGAGGTGCCTCCTCCGTGCTGCCGGACTGGTGGGAGGACTACGTGGCACCCATCGCCCCGGAGAGGCGCGGTCGGCTCATCGAGGCCTACCGGGAGGTCCTCAACGGCGCCGACGAGGACGCACGCCTGCGTGCAGCCGATGCCTGGACCGAGTGGGAGGCCCGCGCCATCCACCTGCTGCCCGAGCCCGACGAGGAACTCGACCACGAGGGACTGCTGGAGGCACTGGGCTTCGCCCGCATCGAGAACCACTACTTCATGCACCACGGCTGGCTGCGTGAGGGGCAGCTGATCGCTGATGCGCGCGCGCGACTCGCGGGCATCCCCGCGGTCATCGTCCAGGGTCGCTACGACATGTGCTGTCCCGCGACCACGGCCTGGGACCTGCACCGCGCCTGGCCCGAGGCGGAGTTCCACCTGGTCGAGGCCGCCGGCCATGCGTTCTCCGAGCCAGGGATCACGGACGCGCTGGTGACAGCCACGGATCACTTCGCCGGGAAGGCCTGAGGGCGGACCGGGCCAGGACGTGACGGCCCGACCTGCCCGGCCCGTCCGGCCCGTGCCCGGTCCACGACCACGTGGTGCGGGACGAGCCGCACGAGGTCCCGTCCGGCCCGTGCCCGGTCCACGACCACGTGGCGCGGGACGAGCCGCACGAGGTCCCGTCCAGCCTGTGCCTTCTCCGGCCGGGTCCCCTCGGTCGGGGATCAGGAGACGGCGTCGGCCTGGACGAGGCTGAACGTCGTGCCCTGGTCATCGGCGACTGCCGCCATGCGGCCGTAGGGGGAGTCGTGGGGGCCGCGCAGGATGCTGCCACCCAGCGCGGTGACCTGGGACGCGGCGGCGTCCACGTCCGGGGTTCCGAAGTAGATGACCCATTGGGCGGGTGCGGACACGCCTGGTCCTCCGGACTGGTCCTCGGGTGCAGCGCGGCCGGCGTCGTCCTCGTCAACGGCACCCGTTCCTGCACCGGGACCGGTGCGCGTCGCGTCGTAGATGCCCGCACTCGCACCCTCCGGGCCGCTGTGCTCGCCGTAGCGGAACTGTGGGGTGTCCGCTGTGACGGCGACATCCCACTCGAAGACGTCCCGCATCAGTGAGACCGCCTCGGGGAAGTGGGACGTGTGCAGCTCGAACCAGCAGGGTGCGCCCGCGGCCGCGAGGAGTCCGGTGCCCGGGAACTCAAGGGGCTGCCAGGCGCCGATCATTCCCAGTGCCGGGTCGAGCACCTCCAGGCTCCATCCGAGCTCACCGACCTGCATGGGTCCCCCCAGCACCTGGGGGCCGTGGCTGCCTGCGCGGCGGGCGAGGGCATCGATGTCAGCAGTGTGCAGGTACGTGCTCCAGTAGTTCCCCAGTGCGATGTCGGCCATCTCAGGAGGCATGCCGGCCGCTGCCGCGCTGTTCTCCATGGCTCCACCGATGGGGGCTTCGTCCAGGGTGATCATGTTGTAATGGCCGAACTCCGCGCCCGAATCCGTGAAGGTCCAGCCGAAGAGCTGACTGTAGAAGGCGTGTGATCGTTCGATCGAGTCGGTCATGAGGTCGATCCAGCAGGGATCGCCAGTGGTGAAGGTGGGCATGGCACGTCCTCCGGTCAATGACGGGGCCAGGGGGTGTTCCGTCGTGGGCCAGCAGGCGCCCGCCCCGGTGAGGGCGCCGATCCGACGATCCTCGCATCCGTGGCAGGAATGCGCGCGGTGAGCCCCGCCTGGGCGTCGCCCCGTCTGAGTGGGTGCTGGTGCGCCGAACGGTGGGCTTCCTGCCGAACGGTGGACTTTTCACCGAACGGTGGGCCTATGACCCTTCCGCTCGGTGAGAAGTCCACCTTTCGATGGGGTCAGCCCGATCCCCGCCGCGCGGGAGCGCCACAGTGGGACGGAGGCGCCGACCGAGGATGACGACCAGCGGGAGTTCGCTGCCGGAACGAGGGGCCCGGAAGCCGGTCCAACAACCCGGCCGCTGCGAAACATGTGACCTGCGTCGCTACCATGGATGGACGACCACCGTCCATGCACTGCAAGAACGGAGCGAACATGACCGTCCACCACGACCTGCCCACCACCGAGGACCTCAAGCGGCTCGCCCAACCCCGTGACCATGCCGTCACCGTGTACGTGGCCACCGTGCCGGGACCCGAGGGGAGGAACCGTGCGCGCACCGCGCTCAAGAGCGCGGTGGACCACGCCATCGCCCACTTCAAGGAGACCAATGGCCTGACATCGGCCCAGGAGCGTGGACTGCGCGAGCAGCTGCGTTCCCTGGACGGGGACGGAGACCTCTGGGGTGCCCTGTCCTCATCCCTGGCGGTGTTCCTCACGCCGGACTCCCAGGAGGAGTTCATCCTTCCCAATGCCCTGGAGGAGGAGTGGCAGGCCTCGACCTGGTTCGACCTGGGCCAGCTGGTGCGGGCAGCGGCCGGAGGCCAGCACGCCTGGGCCCTGGGCCTGTCGACCAACGCCTGGTCCCTGTGGGAGGCCACCCCCCAGAGCCGCGCCGTGGAGGTGGACGTCCCCGGGCACGAGGAGATCGCCGACGCGGCCAGTGCCACGAACCGGGACTTCCTGCCCGGGCGCACGCACGTCAACAGGCTCGGAGCGGACGAGGGGCGCAAGCTGATCCTGGAGGCCTACGCGAAGCGGGTCTCAGAGCTGGTCGGGGCTGACCTGGCCCGACGTGACCCCTCCGCACGCATCCCGCTGTTCGTCTTCGCCACCGAACCGCTGCAGTCGATGCTCACCCTGGAGGACCGCCGTCGCATCGTCGAGCGTGTGCCCGGAGCTCCCGACCGTGTCGGTGCGGACGAGGTCGATGCCGCGATCCGGGAACGCCTCCCGGAGATCAATGCCCGGCAGGTGTCCGCCGACCTGGAGCGCATCGGCAATGACCTGCCACGTGGTCTGGTGGCCACCACCGTGGAGGACATCGGCCGCGCCGCCGCCGCAGGTGCTGTGGACACGTTGGTCTACGAGTTCACGGTGGACGTCACCGGCGACTTCGATCCCGTCACCGGTGAGGTGACCAACGGCAGTACCGGGGACCATGACGTGCTGTCCCGTATCGCCCTGACGGTTCTGGAGCAGGGTGGGGACCTGGTGCCCGTGCGCGACTCGGAGGTGCGCAGCGACATCTGGAACGGGGTGGCGGTGGCCCACCTGCGCTACGCGGTGTGAGCACTGGAGGGGAGCATCCTCGTCCGGAGGATGCTCCCCGTACGCGCCGAGGGTTCAGGGCAGGCGTCGCGGGTTCAGTCCTGCGACGAGGGTGCGGCTCCGCCTCGCGGGTTCAGTGCAAGCGGCGGGGGAACTCCGTGACGGTGGCTCCGGGGCCGCCCTCGTCAGTGCCCCCTCCTGCGCCCAGGCCGAAACTCCGCCCGCGAGTGGCGTCGCGTGGGTCGGAGCGGATCGACCACACGGGTACGTGGGGCGTGGAGAAGTGGTCGAACCAGTGGGAGATGTGGATGGGGGAATCGGGGTCGGGGAAGATGTTGGAGGCGTAGAGGAGGCCGATGTCCTCCGGGGGGCCGGCCAGTTCCGTGAACCACTGCTCCCACAGGTCCGCCTCCGGATGCCCCTGTGACGTCCCGACGATGTGCCCGAGGTTGAGGACGTGGTGGAGGACGAGCTCCTCCGCGACGCAGCGGACCAACGGATCGCCGCTGCCGATGGGATGGGTGACCAGGCGTGCGCAGAAGTCCTCCGCGAGCGTCAGGACGTGGTAGCAGAACTCGTGGTCGTAGCGCGTGGTCCAGGCCTGGGGCAGGGCGTCGCCGATCCAGGACTCCTCAAGCTGCCCCAGGTGGGTGCCGCGCGGCAGGTTCGCGAGCTGGCCGACATCCTCCCCGACCAGGCCTCGGAACAGGTCGACGCCGACGGAGAAGCAGCGGGCAGCGCTCTCCCCCAGGGTCGCGCTGAGCAGGGGGGACCAGGAGACGTCCCCCTCGGCCGGAGCGTGGCTCCAGCTCGGCAGGCTTGCAGCAGCCAGGTCGTCGTCCAGGGGGTTGAAGCCGTCGTCGAACGTGTCATCCATCCAGGCGGGCACGCCCATGTGGAAGCCGTGGAACGTGGGCTCCGGCCACCCCAGTGCCGCCCAGACGCCGTGGACCTTGTCGCCGCGCACGCGGGTGCGTCCGCTCTCGTAGTTGCGCCACGTCTGGGCCGAGACCCCGGCCCGCCGGGCGATGGAGGAGACGGACTCGTCGAGCTCGACGCGTCGGGCCCGAATGGCGTGTGCGATCTCGGGGTCGTCAGGGTCCTGCTGCTCGGTCGTGGGGTCGGTGGGCATCGCTCGTCTCCTCGGCTCGGGTCCGTCGGTGCGGGCCGCGGCTGTGGCACTTCGGTGTGGCCCAGCCTATGGCGGGACGAGTGCACCTGGAGCATCCCCACGCGTCCGGGCGCAGCGGGGGTGGAGTCAGGGACCATCCACGAGGGCGACGACGGCGTCATTCACGAGGGCGACCACGGGGCACCCGCGACGACGAGGGGCCGGTCGGCGACTGCCGACCGGCCCCACACACTCGTCGTCCTGCTGGGTGTCAGGCGTTGACCAGACCGGTGTAGGTCTGGGCGCGCTCGAAGCGGGCGGCGACATCGGCCCAGTTCACGACGTTCCACCATGCCTTGACGTAGTCGGCCTTGACGTTCTTGTAGTCCAGGTAGAAGGCGTGCTCCCACATGTCCAGCAGCAGCAGCGGGACGGTGGCCACCGGCACGTTGCCCTGCTGGTCGAAGAGCTGGAAGGTGACCAGACGCTTGGCGACCGTGTCATAGGCGAGCACGCCCCAGCCGGAGCCCTGCAGGCCCAGCGCCGCCGCGCCGAACTGGCCCTGGAACTTCTCGAAGGAGCCGAAGTACTCGTCGATCGCCGCGGCCAGCTCGCCATCGGGGCGACCCTGTGCGTCGGGGGTCATGTTGGTCCAGAAGATCGAGTGGTTGACGTGACCGCCCAGGTTGAAGGCCAGGTTCTTCTCCAGGAGGTTGATGGCCCCCTGGTCGCCGGACTCGCGTGCGGCTTCGAGCTTCTCCAGTGCGGTGTTCGCTCCGCCCACGTAGTTCGCGTGGTGCTTGTCGTGGTGCAGCTCCATGATCTGGCCCGAGATGTAGGGCTCGAGTGCCGCGTAGTCGTAGGGGAGATCCGGAAGTGTGTAGACCGCCATGAGTGTTCCTTGTCTCTCGGGAATTCTTGGATTGTCGCCGGTGCGAGCGTTGCGCGCGCCACGTTCGGCGCGACCACAATCAGGCTATCGCCCTTTGGTCCCGCCTGCGAGATCTCCGCCCGTGCTAGGCAGGGCCGGCGCGGCGGCGACGAGGGCGTTGCCGAGCCCCGTCCGCGAGTAGTAGACAGCGCGGGAGCGGCGCGCCCGGGCGACCAGTGCGGCGTCCAGGAGGACACGCAGGTGCCCGCCGACGGTCCCCAACGACAGGGAGAGTGCCCCGGCCAGCTGGGAGGGAGTGGCCGGAGTGTCCAACTCCTGCAGCACGAGGGACCTTCCGCGTCCCACCAGGCGCGCGAGAGCTCTGTTCGGGGGTCGGCGCTCCCCGGCGGCCGTGCCGCGCGCGGAGTACACGAGGCCGAGCCCCACAGGCCCGTCGCAGGTCCACCATCCCGAGGGCTGCGTCGTCGGGATGAAGACGAGATGGGAGTCCAGGGTGAGGGACTCCTCCTGGCGTGGCGAGACGACCAGCAGGTCCGGGTCGAGCCACCGCTGGTGGCGGGAGTGCTCGTCTCCACGAGCGGAGCGGGGTGGGCCCTGGGAATCGACGCCGCCTGCGCTCTGGGGGCCGCAGTACTGCTGGCGGTGATGGAGGGGCGACTGCGGCGACCTCACGGGTGCGTGGAGGGAACGCGAGGGGTCACGACGACCACGGCTGCTCCCGGCATGACGGTCGCCAGCGACGCCATCGAGCCGGTCAGTGAAGCCGTGACCGCCGCCGACCCGCGCACCGGGACGACCTCGGGGCGCCCTCGTCCTGGATCCCTGCTGGGTGGGGTCTGGTACGACCTGACCCTGGGCTGGCTCGCCTTCACGTCGCGGCAATGGCTGTGGGTGGTCACCGTCTCATTCTTCTGGACCAACCTCCTCCTCGGGGCGGTCTGGTTGGTGCTCGCTCCCGCGATCGCCCGCGACAGCATCGGTGAGGCTGCGTGGGGAACGGTCCTGTCCGCCCGGGCAGCGGGCCTGGTGCTGGGTGGGGTGCTGGCCTACCGCTTGAGGCCCCGCCGGCCCCTGGTTGTCGGGCAGCTCCTCACCGTCCCCTTCGGGACGTGCTTCCTCGTCCTCGGTCTGGGCGCCTCCGCTCCCGTCCTGGCGGCCTCGACATTCCTCGCAGGTGTCGGCGCGGCCGTGACCGGCGTGCTGTGGGAGTCCGCGATGCAACGCCACGTCCCCGGTGACCAACTCTCCCGTGTGGCCTCCATCGACACGCTGGGATCCTTCGCGGCCGTCCCCATCGGCCAACTCCTGGCCCCTGTGCTCGCCCAGCACCTCGGCGGCCCTGGTGCGGCCGTGGGAGGAGGGATCGCATACGTCCTCCTTGCCCTGGTCCCGCTCCTGGTTCCATCCGTCAGGCGCTCCGGGAGTTGAGACCGGGCCCCGAGCTCCCCATAGGCTGGGGGCATGCCTGAGTCTGCGTCCGCGCCGCACCGTGTCCCCCTCGTTCCGGAGTCGCCGCTC
>JBQEKJ010000061.1:0-10009 GCA_052103835.1 Pauljensenia sp. | reverse complement strand
CGTGGCGCAGCAGGCCACGGACCCGGCCTCCACGCCGACGGAGGTCACCGTCTCCGTGGACCTGGGTGGCCAGCGCCGGGCGGAGGTCGAACCCCGCCACTGCGACGACCCGGAGTGCTCCGCGGACCACGGCTACGCCGCCACGAGCTTCCCCGACGACCTGGCGATGCGGGTCTCCTCGGCCGCGGACGGGGACGAGGCCCTGGCGCGAGCGGAGCACTTCGTCGACGTCCTCACCGCCCTCATCGGCGGCGCGAGGTGACCGGGCCTGCAGTCCTGGGAGCCGGGCCCAGACTCCCTGGTCCCCTCCTCGCCCCCGGTCACCGCTGCCCCGCCGACTCCGAGGTGCCCGCGCCCGACCTGCCTCCGGAGGGAGCGTTGCGTCTGACCGACGTCCTGGGTGCGTGCGTGGCGGCGCTCGACCCGGACCTGCCCGGCGCGCGGGAGACGGCTCGGGAGGCCCTCTCCATCGAGCCGGCGGAGCAGGTCCTGGTGCTCCTCGTCGATGGTCTCGGCTGGGTGCCCCTGGAGGCACGTCTCGGACACTCCCCCGTCCTGCGTGCCCACCGTGGGGACACGACGGTGGTGCACACCGTGGCGCCCTCCACCACTGCCGCAGCGATCACCGCCTTCGCCACGGGGCGCCTGCCGGGCGCGACCCGCATGGTCGGCTACTCCGTGTTCGGGGAGGGCGGGACCATGAACCTGCTGGCCTTCGCCGAGGGCGTGGACCCAGTGCTGTGGCAGCCCTGCGACACCACCTTCGAGGTCCTGGCCAGGGCCGGGGTGAGTTCCGCCGTCGTGTCCCCCTCCGCATTCGCAGGTTCGGGGCTCACGAGGGCGGCCCTGCGGGGGGCACGCCACGTCGGGGCCACCGGCTGGGAGCAACGCATCCGCGCCGCCCTGCGTGAACTGCGCGCAGGTACCCGTGTCGTGTACCTCTACTGGTCCGACATCGACCATGCCGGGCACCACCACGGTGTCGGCTCAGAGGAGTGGACGGCGGCCCTGGAGGAGTTCGACGCCGGACTGCGCCTGCTGCTGGCAGGTCTGCCGCGAGGCGTGCGAGCGGTGCTGACCGCTGACCATGGGATGGTGGACACCTCCCCGGAGCGACTCATCGACCTGGCCGAGCACCGCGAACTGGACGAAGGGCTGGTCGGCATCGGCGGGGAGGCTCGCTGCGTCCACGTCCACGCCCATGAGGGTGAGGGCGCACGGGTCCTGGAGCGCTGGAGGGACGTGCTGGGGGAACATGCCTGGGTGTGGGGCCCCGAGGACATGGCGGAGGTGCTGGGGGAGGGCCCCGGCAGCGCCGTGGTCGGGGACGCGCTGGTGTTCATGCGCGGGCACCGTGGCATCGTGGACTCCCGTGTCCAGTCGGCGGGCTCGATCGCACAGGTGGGGGTCCACGGGTCGCTCACCAGCGACGAGATGCTGGTCCCGGTGATGCGCCTGGCCTGAGGCGGTGGGGCGGGTCAGCGCGTTCGCGTTCGGGGTCTGGGGGGCACGCCCATTCCCATTGCGGGCCCGGGTGATGCACCCCCGGGACCTCACTGTGTTTTGGACCCGAAGACGATCTCGTCCCAGGAGGGCACCGAACGCCGGCGTGTGCGCTTCTTCTCGCGGTCGGGTCGGGCGGCACTGTCGTGTCCGACCTCCTCAAGTCCCGGCAGGGTGCCGGTCCGGGGCACCTCCTCGGTGTCCCGGCCTCCCGACCTTTGCGGGTCGTGTGTGGCAGTGGTGGTGCGGTCGGACGTGGCCTGCGGCTCGACTCCGCCGGTGGGACCGGTCCCACCGTGGCCGCCCTCGTCCGGGTCCCCGCCCTCGTGGGACGTCTCCCCAGGAGCCGAATCCCCGGAACCTGCAGGGTGCGGCGGCATCGGGGCGCTGGGGCGCGTGCGGGCATGTGCCAGGGAGTAGATGCGCGCGGAGAGGGATCCTGTCGGCGGCTCCGTGGGGGAGTGGTCCGGGGTGCCGGGCGTCCCCTCGCCAGCTCCGTCCTCGTCGTCCTCGTCGTCCAGGGCGATGTCGATGCCCACCCGGTGCCCGCGTGCGGCGTTGAGCTGGTCCAGGAGTGCCTCACGTGCGCGGACGTCCTCGTCACCGTCACCGTCACCCAGCGGCGTGGACGCTGAGGTCGGTAGGGGTGCGAAGACGGCGGAGACGGGGGAGGGTGCGGCGGTCTCGGTGAGCCATCGGGCCTCCTGGTCGATGGCCTCCACGGAGGCGGCCGAGGCGGAGAGGCTCCAGTGGGCGCCGTGCTCGGCGGCACCCTGGAGGAAGACGAGTGCGATCTCCCAGGGACCGTCACCCGGCCGCCGAGCGGACCAGGACAGGGAGGCGGGATCGACCCCGCGTGCGGCGAGGCGGTCCACGACCAGGTCCCCCATGACGGGCGCATCCCGGTCGCCACCCACGTGGGACTCCAGGGCTCGCAAGAGTGCCCACTCCTTCTCTGCGGCCACGGGCGCCTCGAAGCGGCGGATGTGGGCGATGTCCATGGAGGACTCACGTGCGAGTTCCTCGGCGGTGAGGCCGCTGCGCAGCAGGGCCTGGATCTCGCGGGGGCGCAGCGGTCGTGCCTCGGGGGAGGGGACGGACTCGAGGCGCGGCCGGTCCCGGCGCACGGCTCCGCGCAGGTCATCGGTGATGGGCACGCTGTAGCGTTCCCCCGCGGCGTCGGTCATGACCAGCGACTGGCCGTCCGCGCCGGCTCCGAGCAGCTCGAGCTCGATCATGGGCACCTCCTGCAACTCTCCACACGGCATCGTCTCAGAGTCGCGCGGTGCGTGCCCGGCGCACGACGGGCGTGTCCGGGAACTCGATGGCGCGCGCCCCTCCCAAGTGTTACCATCCGTGCGCCGAGCACCCCCGACGCGGACGCACCGCCCGGGACCGTCACTGAGTGAGGAGACAGGGTGGCCACTGACTACGATGCACCGCGCAAGACTGACGACGACGTCGCCGAGGACTCCATCGAGGAGCTCAAGGCACGGCGCAACGACGCGGGTTCCAACGACGTCGACGAGGACGAGAACGAGGCGGCGGAGAACTACGAACTCCCCGGCGCCGACCTCTCCAAGGAAGAGCTGACCGTCCACGTCGTCCCACGCCAGGAGGACGAGTTCACCTGCTCGCACTGCTTCCTGGTGCACCACGCCTCCCAGCTCGCCTACGTCGACGACAACGGGTTGCCCGTGTGCACTGAGTGCGCTGGCTGAGGACTCCCCGCCCCGGGGCCGAGTCCCCGGGGCCCATCGGGACGGGACACCGTCCCCTCCACCGCGTACGGTGGTGGACGGACACACCACCGGAAGGACGGGACCGCGAATGTTCGGGCGCTCACGCCACCAGCAGGACCAGGCGAGTGGGGCCGAGGGCCCCGGGCCCGAGGAGGACCACCTGCCGAGACTCTCGGAGGAGGATCCGATCTGGTCGACACCCGGTCCCCGTACCCCCGACGAGGTCGACACGACCAGCGGGTACGTCGACATGGGATCGTTGCTCATCCCGGCGATCCCGGGGATGCAGCTGAGGACCCAGGTCGCCCCGGACGGGAAGACCGTCCTGCGTGCGCTCGTCGTCCTGGGATCCTCCGGCATCCAGATCAGCGTTGCTGCCGCACCCCGTTCGGGCGGGGTCTGGGACGAGGTGCGCGACCAGATCCGCACCGGCATGGAGTCCGACGGTGCCACTGTCGTCCCCTCCACCACGCGCTACGGCGAGGAGCTCCTCGCCGACATGCTCGTCACCCTGCCCGACGGGTCCCGGGCGACGTCGCGGATGCGTGTGATCGGACGCGAGGGGCCGCGGTGGTTCGTCCGCATCGACGTGCTCGGGCCGGCCGCACAGACCCTCGAGGCCGGCGCCGAGATCGAGAAGGCCATCGACCGCCTCGTCATCGTGCGCGACGACCTCCCGCGTGCACGTCTGGACCTGCTGCCCCTCCACGTCCCTGAAGGGGCCGTGGAGGTCCCCGATGTCTGAGGAGCCGCACCGGGGGAGACGCCCGCTGCTGGAGCGCCTCCGGCTGCGCTGGTCGGGCACCTCACGTGAGGCGATCGAGGCCGACGACGAGGTCCGCAGCCGCCTCTCCCGTGGCACCATCCCCATCTCCGAGGTGCAGGAACGACACAGGGTCGTCGTCTCGGGCGTCCTGCAGTCCATCACGTACTCCCCGGTGGACGGTCCCGTGCGCCTGCTCGCCACGCTCTACGACGGCACGGGCACGATCGAACTGCGCTGGTTGGGGCGGCGCACCATCCCCGGCATCTCGGTGGGGCGGCACCTGGAGGTGGAGGGCACTGCGTCCCTGCACATCGACCACCTCGTCCTCATCGACCCCCTCTACCGACTCCTCGCACCGGGTTCCGCATGAGCAGCGCGGCCCCGGAGAACCCCCGTGACCCCGGGGTCCCGCCCGGGAGCACCCCGAAGGGGTCCGGCGCGAATGGCCCGGTGTCCCTGCCGGGCTGGGCCTCGGGCCTGGACCGTGACAGCTTCTCGATCACCGAGACCGTGGGTGGTTGGCGGGGCGTCGTCGAGTCCGTCGCCCCCGGCCTCGTCTTCGTGGTCCTCTACGTCATGACCCGGAACGTGGCATGGACACTGGCCGCCTCGGGGGGACTCTCCGTGGTCTTCTGCCTGGCGCGCCTCGTGCGCGGACAGGCTCTCACGCAGGCCCTCTCCGGTCTTCTCGGTGTGGGTATCGGTGTGGTCTGGGCACTGATGTCGGGCCGCGGGGAGAACTACTTCGCGTGGGGCATGGTCACGGCCGGAGCCTTCGCCCTCGCACTCCTGGTCTCCCTGCTGGTGCGACACGCAGCGGTGGGAGAGGTTGCGGCGCTGGCGTGGGGGCTGCCGACCGGGTGGCGCACGGATCCGGACCTGTTGGGCCTGCGGCGCCGCTCCCGGGGGTTGACCTGGGCCTGGACGGCAATGTTCCTGGTGCGACTGGGGGTCCAGTGGCCCCTGTGGACGGCGGGCGAGATCGCGGCCCTGGGAGTCGCGAAGCTCGTGCTCGGACTGCCGTTGTTCGCCCTCGTGTGCTGGGTGACGTGGGTGGGTCTGCGGCCCTTCGCACACCTGCAGGGCGCCCCCACCGGGGCGGGGCGTGCGGGGGTGGACGGTGCGCAGGACCCTGCGGTGGGTGACCCGGAGGTCCCGACGACACCACCGACCGACTGACCCGGGTGGGGCCCGTGCCCTCTCCGACCGTCAGGCGACGACCGCCGGGCCCGGGCCGGACCGTGTGCGGGCTGCGGAGCAGGTCTCCGGTGCCCGCCCGCTCATGACGGGGACGTCCCCGACTCCGGGGGGCGTCGGCGTGACCAGCCTCGCCAACCTGCCCAACGCGCCCGCATCGTCGTCGGGCACCAGCAGCAGCAGTTCGTCCCCCGCCTCCAGGACGTCGTCGAGTGAGGGCGTGATGGGTCGCCCGTCCCGCAGGAGGGCAGTGAGCACGGTCCGCCCGGGCAGGGCGACGTCCTCGACCCTGTGCCCCGCCAGCGGGGAGTCGGAGGGCAGGACGAGGGCGCACATGGACACATCCGCACCGTTGAAGTTGAAGAGACGGATCGGTGTGCCCTCCGAGACGGCCTCCTCCACCAGCGCGGTCATGATGCGGGGGGTGGAGACGGGGACGTCGACACCCCATGAGGCGTCGAAGAGCCACTCGTTCTTCGGATTGTTGATGCGTGCCAGGACACGTGGCACACCGAACTCGGCCTTGGCGAGCAGGGAGATCACGAGGTTCGCCTTGTCGTCACCCGTGGCGGCGACCAGGACATCGGCCTCACGCACCCCGGCGTCAGCCAACACCTCGGGGGAGCAGGCGTCGGCGAGCACCCAGTCGGCGTCGGCCACGGAGGCGACGCGCATCTGGTCGGGCTGGTTGTCGATGAGCGTGACCTCGTGGGAGTGCTCCAGCAGCTCCAGGGCCACGAAGCGGCCCACCGAGCCGGCCCCGGCGATGACGATCCTCACGGTCAGTCCTCCAGCTTCGGTGCCTGCGTGAGCACGTCACGCAGGGGGACGGGATCGGTGCCGGAGACGGCGAAGAACAGCTCGTCGTGCTCCTGGACGACCAACTCCGGACGGGCCGGCTGGATGACCCCCAGACGGGAGACGAAGGCCAGGCGCTGCCCGGTCAGTTCCTCCACCACCGGGAAGGCGGTGCCGTACCAACTCGGCACCGGCATGACGGTGACCAGGGAGACCAGCCCCGTGGGATGGGTCCAGACCACATCAGCATCCGGGGGCATCAGCCACCGCATGACGGCCTCGGAGGTGCGGCGCACGGTGGCGACCGTGGGAATCCCCAGCCGCTCGTACACGGCCGCCCTCGTCGGGTCGTAGATCCGCGCCACCACCCGCTCGACGTGGAAGGTCTCACGTGCCACGCGTGCGGCGATGATGTTGGAGTTGTCCCCGTTGGAGACCGCGGCGAAGGCGTAGGCCTCCTTGATGCCGGCCTGGCGCAGGGCATCACGGTCCATGCCCAGACCGGTGACGCGTCGGCCCGAGAAGTCAGCGGGCAGGCGACGGAAGGCCTGGGGATCGGAGTCGATGACGGCGACGGAGTGACCGTCCCCATCGAGGGCGGTGGCGATCATGGCCCCGACGCGGCCGCATCCCATGATGACGAAGTGCACGGCACCACGGTACCCGCACCTCGCGCGCACGGGGTATTCAGTGGAAGTCCGGGCGAGTACGCTGGGCGACCGTGCAGGATGCCATCGACCGCCTCAAGAGGGTGCTCATCGGGCGACCCATGAGGTCGGACTCCGTGGGCGGACAGCTGCTGCCCAAACGCATCGCGCTCCCCGTCTTCGCCTCCGACGCCCTCTCGTCCGTGGCATACGCCCCCGACGAGGTGCTCCTCACGCTCGCACTGGCCGGTGGCGTCGCCGTCACCCAGTCGCTGTGGGTGGGGTTGGCAGTGGTGGTCGTCCTCGTCGTCGTCGTGCTCTCCTACCGCCAGACCGTCCACGCCTACCCCTCAGGGGGCGGGGACTACGAGGTCGTCTCCACGAACCTCGGACCCACCGCCGGGCTGTTCGTCGCCTCGGCGCTCCTGGTGGACTACATCCTCACCGTCGCCGTGTCCATCTCCTCCGGCGCCCACTACCTCACCACGGCCGTCCCCGCGCTGGCGGGCCGTGAGGTGCCCATCGCCGTGACACTCATCGTGGTGCTGTCCGTGCTCAACCTGCGTGGTCTGCGCGATGCGGGGGGTGCCTTCGCCGTCCCCGCCTACCTCTACATGTTCTCCATCGGACTGCTGGCCGTGGTGGGCCTCGTGCAACTGGCCACCGGGAACCTCGGGGCGGCCCCCACGGCGCAGTACGAGCTGGTGCCCACCTCCGGTCACGCCGACGGCCTCCTCGGGCTGGGGGGTGCCTTCCTGGTCATGCGGGCCTTCTCCTCGGGCTGTGCGGCCCTGACGGGTGTGGAGGCCATCTCCAACGGAGTCCCGGTGTTCCGCCGACCCAAGTCCCGCAATGCGGCCACGACCCTGGCGCTGCTCGGGGCGATCGCCGCGAGCATGCTCATGGCCATCCTGTTCCTGGCACGGGAGACCGGGGTCCGCATCGTCGACGACCCGACCTCACAGCTCACCCTGGGCGGGCAGCCGGTGGGTGCCGATGTCCACGTGGACCCGGTCATCGGGCAGCTCGCCTCCACGGTCTTCGGTGCGGGCTCGCCGCTGTTCCTGCTCGTCACCGTCGTGACGGGCATGATCCTGGTGCTCGCCGCCAACACCGCCTTCAACGGTTTCCCGACCCTGGCCTCGGTGCTCTCGCGTGACTCCTTCCTGCCGCGCCAGCTCTACAAGCGAGGCGACCGGCTCTCCTACTCCAACGGCATCGTGGTCCTGTCGGTGGCAGCCGTCGTGCTGGTCGTCGCCTTCGACGCGTCGGTCACGCGGCTCATCCAGCTCTACATCGTCGGGGTGTTCGTCTCCTTCACCTTCTCCCAGTTCGGGATGATCCGGCACTGGAACCGCCTGCTGCGCAGACCCCAGACCGGCCCGGAGCGTTTCCGTGTCCTGCGTTCGCGTGCCGTCAACGTGGTCGGCTTCGCCCTCACAGGCGTGGTGCTGGTCATCGTGCTGCTCACCAAGTTCACCCACGGTGCGTGGATCACCCTGATCATGATGGGTGTCGTGTTCGCCGTCCAGAAGGGCATCCGCCACCATTACGACACGGTGCGCAACCAGCTGCGCGTGGAGGACTACTCCGCGGGTCGGGCCCTGCCCTCGCGCGTGCACGCGATCGTGCTCGTCTCCAACCTGGCCCGCCCCGCCATGCGGGCAGTGGCCACGGCCCGGGCCTCCTCCCCGACGTCGCTGGAGCTGGTGAGTGTCGTCACCGACGAGGACGAGGAACGCAAGATCCTCCGCGAGTGGGAGGAGTCGGGCCTGCCCGTCCCCCTCACCCTGCTGTCCTCACCCTTCCGGGACGTCACCCAGGTGGTGCTCGGACACATCCGCCACCAGCGGCGCCGCTCCCCGGGTGAGATGGTGGTCGTCTACGTGCCCCAGTTCCTGGTGTCGCACTGGTGGGAGAACGCCATGCACAACCAGACGGCGGTGCGCATGCGCCAGGCCTTGCTCGACATCCCCGGCGTGGTGATCACGACCGTGCCGTGGAAACTGGGCGAGGATGACGAGGTGGTCGGACACCAGCTGGTCAACGACCCGTTCAAGAGACCCGAGGCGCCCGGCGCCGAGACAGGACAGGAGTCCGAGGAAACCCCATGAAACGACGCCCTCCCCGATCAGACAGGCACCGCAGGAGCGGGGCACGCATTGACCCCGCGCACCAGGAGGTGCTGGAGCTGACCCTGGGTGAGCCGGCACACGGTGGTGCCTGCGTGGCGCGCGATGCTGACGGCCGGGTGGTCTTCGTCCGCCACGGCCTGCCCGGGGAGAGGGTCCGCGCCCGCGTGACCTCCACCCGCAACACCCTGGCGTGGGCGGATGTCGAGGAGGTCCCGGATCCGTCCCCGGACCGTATCCCCTCGGTGTGGCCACAGGCAGGCCCGGGAGGCGTGGGTGGGGGAGAACTGGCTCATGTGCGCCCCGAGGCCCAGCGTCGCTGGAAGGAGGACGTCCTGCGCGGCCAGCTGCGTCGGGTCGGCGGGGAGGAGCTCGCCGCCCGGGTCGCCGAGCTCGGTGGAGTGTCGGTCCTCCCGGCACCTGGGGACGAGGGCGGGGACGATGCGCTGCTCGGTCGGCGCACCCGCATCGAACTGGTCATCGATGCCGACGGCCACGCCGGCATGCACCGCTACCGGGGACGTGAGGTCATCGCGCTGGACTCGATGCCGCTGGCGGTCCCCGCGATCACGGACCTGGGGCTCTTCGGCGACTCCGCCTGGGGAGAGGTGTGGCAGCCCGGTGACCGAGTGCGCGTGGTCGCCCCCACCGGTGGGGCGCCCGTGGTGGTCACCCCGCGCGGCGTGTACGACGCCGACCGGAATCGGATCTCCGAGGACCCGCTGACCTGGACGGTCCGGGTGGACGGGGAGACGCAGTCGTATGCCGTGCGACCCCAGGGCTTCTGGCAGACCCACGTGCGTGGGGCCGAGGTCCTCGTCGACGCCGTGGCCCGGGGTGCCGGCGTCGCTGCGGGCGCCCGGGTGGCGGAGTTCTACTCCGGGGCGGGCCTCTTCACCCGCGTCCTGGCTGATGCGACGGGCCCCGAGGGACGTGTCCTCAGCCTGGAGGGGGACGAGGCCGCGGTGGCCGACTCCTCCGCGAACCTCGAGGGCCGCCCCTGGGCGGAGACCTTCGTGGGGACCGTGGACGCGGAGGGTGTGGACGACCTGGTCTCCGAGCTGGGTGCCCGGGCGGACGTCGTCGTCCTGGACCCACCGCGGGCAGGAGCGGGGCGTGAGGTCACGCGCGCACTCGTGGGGGTCGGTGCCCCGCGCGTCGTCCTCGTCTCCTGCGATCCGGCAGCGGGAGCCAGGGACCTGCGCGCCCTGCGCGAGGGCGGGT
>JBQEKJ010000060.1:5675-10195 GCA_052103835.1 Pauljensenia sp. | reverse complement strand
GCTCCCCGCCGAGTCCGCGGAGGTCGTGGAGCGGGCCAAGCGCATCCTCGGCGAGCTGCCGGGGTCGGTCGTGCCCGACGAGGGCGGACCCGTCACACTCAGCTGACAGGGTTGCGCCACCCGGGCCACACAGGTGGAGCCTGGAGTCGGCACCCCGTGCGCGTGATGTGCCCGGTTGTCCTCCCGGGCACGGACGGAGACCGCGGGATTGCGGGGCTCAGGGCCGCCGTCGTGGAAGGGGCACCCTCGCGGGTGCGGGGAGGGACCGGCACGTCGCACCGGAACCCACCCCGCACCCACCGTGGGGTCAGTCGCGCCGCAGTCGCCTCTTCAGCGCCGCCAGCGAGGCACCCGCGAGCAGCACCAGGACGGCGGCCGGGAACAGGCCCCCCTCCATTCCGGTGCGGGCGAGCTTCCCGGACCCTCCAGCCGCAGCGGGACTCCCCGACGGGTCGGGAGCCTTCGTCCCGTCCGGGGTGGGTGTGGGGGTCGGCGTCGGCCCGGCTGGGCTCTCGATGCTCCCGATGTTGATCCCTGCAGGAAGGACGTTGCCCTCCACGTCGCACACTGTCAGGGAGCTCCCCGCCTCAAGGTCGGCGGGAACCGTGAAGTCCAGGCTTGCCACTCCGAACCTGTCCTGCAACGCGACCGCGACGCCGTCCACGATGTAGTCGTTGTCGACCGGACTCGTGGTCAGCACCGAACTGTTCCCACCGGCATCCACCGCGCACACCGACACCGAGCTGGCCCTGCGGTCCTCCTCGGTGAGGGAGAGTGAGGACAGGTCCAGCGAGTAGGTCCCGCCAGCGGCGAATCCCCCCGCGCCCGAGGCTGCCAGCCCGAAGGCCGCGACACCCGTGCCCGGAAGCTCCTGGGAGTTGTCGATGCCGATGGCGCCATCGGGCAGGTCCGAGGGCTGCACGCCGTTGCCCGCACCCGTCAGGTACTCCGTGAAGAGCTCCAGGTCGGGGATGCCGGTCTTCGTGACCGTGTTCAGGGTGAATGCCGCGAAGTTGTCCCCACCCGCAGTGAGGAACTCATTGGCCGCGACCACGTACTGGCGGGCGGGGTCCAGGGGCTCACCGTCGACGGTCACTGCCAGGATCCGCTCCCCCGTGGGCCGGGACGCATCGAAGGTGTAGGTGACGTTGTCGGAGAGGCCGAGCTTGAGGAGCGGCCGCGAAGGTGGCTGCCCCTCGGACCCATCGGGCTGCCACTGCTGTTCCAGCAGGAGCTTGAACTGGGCACCCGTCATGGTGGTGTGGTCGATGGTGTTGCCGAAGGGCTGCACGGTGAACATCTGGCTCTTCGTGACCCATCCATCCGCGTCGGGAACCAGGTCCGCGCGGATGCCGCCGGCGTTCATGACACCGATGTCCATGGGCGTCCCGAGACGCTCCTCGAGGCCCTCCCGCACGGAGGTGGCGATGAGATTGCCCAGTGTGGACTCCACGCCGCGGGCCGCGCCCGGCTCCGCTCCTTGTTCGAGGGCGGCCCGTCCCCGGTAGAACGTTCCGCCGAGCTGGGCTGCGGGCACATTGCCGAGTTCGTTGCCCCTCGCCACCGCCTGGTCGACGATCGCCCGGATCCCGGGGAGCGCCGCCGAGTCACAGGTCTCGGAGTATGCAGTGACGTCGTGGTCGGCGACGACCGTCTCCGAGGTGAGGACCTCGCCGGCTGCCGGGTCCCAGGTGAGGACGATCTGTCCGAGTCGACTCCCGTAGTGGTCGGCCTGGACGGCCGGCACCTCGTCTGGAGCAGGATCCTGTCCCTCCACGGAGGAGAACGGCAGGTGGGAGTGCCCACCGAACACCGCGTCGACGACCGAGGCGTCGAAGCCGGCACGGGTCTTGGCCGCGTCCTCGTGCATGACGGCCACGACGATGTCCGCTTCCCCGTTGTCCGGGTCGTCGTCCTTGAGCTGGTGGGCGATCTCGTTGGTGACGGCGACGGGATCGCCCACACCGATGCCGACGATGCCGGAGGGTGTCACGAGGCTCGGGAGCTCCTGGGTGACCGTCCCGATGACGCCGATGCGCAGGCCGCTCGCTGGGTCAGCGATCACCTCGTAGCTGTCCAGGTCGGTCCCCGTCAGGTTCGCCCCGAGGTAGGGGAAGGTCGGCGCGACGTAGTTCGCGGCCAGCCCCGACCCGACCTGCTCGGGGGTGCGGGCACCGCCCGCGATCCGGGTCCGCAGGACGTCCCAGCCCTGGTCGAACTCGTGGTTGCCCACTGCGGAGACATTGATCTTCATCGCGTTGAGGATGCTGATCGTGGGGTCGTCGTCCTGGATGGCCGAGGAGAAGGGCGTCGCACCGATGTTGTCCCCGGAGGACAGACGCAGTGTCACGTCGTAGCCCGCGCTCTTGTCCTCGAAGGCGCAGGTCAGCTTCTCCGCGACCCGGGTCGTCACGGCACCTGAAGCGCTCAGTTCCACGAAGTGCCCGTGGAAGTCGGTGATGCCCAGGAGGTTCACGGTGACCGGATCCACCGCCTGGAGCACGCCCGCTGTCGACTCCACGGGCGACCCGTCGCGCGCAGAGGGGTCCCCACCCCCGTCCGTGTCCCCCTCTCCGTCGGCGGGGATCTCGTCCGGGGAGGAGTCCGTGCCCGATTGGGCGGTGCCACCAACGCCGGTGTCGGAGTCAGCATCAGTTGGGTCGGTGGTGGCCGAGGCGTCCTCCCCGGGTGGGACAGAGGTGCTCCCACCAACTGCCGACTGCCCGGTGGACTCGCCACCTTGGTCCGACGGGCCTTCTGCGCCGAAGGCCGTCAGCGGACTGAGTACCAGTGCGGCTGTTGCCATGAGGATGACGCCTGGGCGCCTCCGTCTGATTGAGGTGTTCACATCTCTCCTCGGGGATCTCGTCATCTGCGGGGCTGGGATGGGATGTGGCCGCGGGAGCCGGACGTGACGTGGACGTCCTCGTCCCGCACGGCGGCCGGGTGTGCACCACAATGGGAACAGACCCAGGACCGCATGTGACTTCGGCCACGGGGTCCAGCATCACAGCTCGACCCCACGCACGTCACCCCCCGGGACGGATGTGCACACTCCTGTGGGAGACTGGTCACGGAACGGGACCTGGACGGAGGCCCCCGGGCATGGATGAAGGAGAGTGCAGGCGATGTCGACTGACGAGCACCACCGGTTCGGACCGGGGCTGTCCGACGACGACCCGACGCCGGGGAGACCCGCGACCCTCGGGGAGCTCTTCGCGAAGCTGTCCGAGCAGGTCTCGTCCCTGGTCCAGGGAGAGATCGAACTCACCAAGACCAAGGCCACCGCGTTCATCAAGAAGGTCGGCGCAGGTGGTGCCCTCATCGCGGTCGGCGCCTTCCTGGGCCTGTACCTGCTGTGGTGGATCTTCCACACCATCGAGGTGGCCATTGCCGTGGCACTGCCCGCCTGGGCAGCAGCACTGATCGTCACGGCGCTCCTCGTCGTGGTCATCGCGGTCCTGGTCCTGATCGGCGTGAAGCTGATCAAGAAGGGCCAGGAGCACACACCGACCCCCCAGGTCGGCCTGCAGCAGGACGTCGATGCCTTCAAGAAGGGGCTGGGCAAGTGAGCGACCAGGACATCCGCACCCCCGAGCAGATCCAGGCCGATCTGGCAGCAACCCGCGCCCAGATGAGTGCCACCGTCGATGAGCTGGTCCAGACGCTCAAACCCTCCACCCAGGTCCGCCGCGCCGGTGCACGGGCACAGGTGAAGGCCGAGGAACTGTGGGATCTGTCCCTCTCCACGGCCAAGCGATTTCGCGAGGGTGCCACGGAGACCTTCGAGGACGCCCGCAGGGGCGACCGGGATGCCCTCGTGCGTGTGGGGGCCGTGGCGGCGGCAACCGCGGGACTGATCGGCCTGTGCGTCCTGCGCGCAGTCCGCCGCCACTCCTGAGGACCCGTCTCCGCACACCCGGGCCCCGCGCACCGATGTGATGCGACGCGCGCCCGGCACCCGTTCCGTCCATCGGCGTCCACGGACTGGAATGCGACCGCTGTGGGTCTGCACGCTATGATGGCCCCACGACAGATTTTGACCAGATCAGGGAACCGCTGTAGCGGACCCGCACGACGTGGAGGGGGTCGACGCCATGGGGCGCGGCCGTCAGAAGGCCAAGCAGACGAAAGTCGCACGCAAGCTGAAGTACTTCAGCCCTGATACCGATCTCAGTGCCCTCCAGCGCGAGCTGGCCTCGGCGCACGGGGACTCGGACCACGAGGCGTACGCGAAGTACGCCGAGGAAGCTGACGAGGACTCCGACGATCCGGACCAAGACGTCTGGTCCCACACCGGCTCGGGTCACTGACCCGCACCCTCCGGACCCCGTCGGCCCGCCCCACACCTCCGGGCGAGCAGCGGGGCCCCGAGCAGTGCGAACATCCCACGAGGGCGGCGTGAGGCACGCCCTCAGACGGGTTGCGCGGCACCCCAATCCCCCCAGGGGGGGGGGTGGGGGCGCGCGCCGGGGCAGACACCCCGGGGGGGGCGTCCCCGGGCCCGCCACGCGGGCGCC
>JBQEKJ010000060.1:0-5665 GCA_052103835.1 Pauljensenia sp. | reverse complement strand
GCCAACAACCACGTAGGGCGGCGTGATCCACGCACTCTTAGGGTTTGCGCGCCACCACCTCCCACCTTGTGGGTGGCGTGGTGCCGCGCTCCGGTCCTCTCACGCCGTGAGGTACGTCCCGTGCAGCTCCACGCTGCCGCCCTGGACGCCCTTGGTGCCCGACACGGTGCGGGTGTTCCCCTCCGTCGAGGAGGACTCGTGGCCGCCCTCGTCCACGTCCCCGAGTACCCACGCGTCGATGCCCGCCTCGCGCACGGTGGCCAGCGCCTGGTCCGCGGCCTCCGCGCCGACCACGGCGACCATGCCGACGCCCAGGTTGAGTGAGTCCTCCAGGGCCTCCCAGGAGATGCTGCCGGATCGGCGCACCCAGTCGAAGACCGCGGGCACCACCCAGGAGCCGCGCTCGACCCGCGCACCCAGCCCCACCGGCAGCACGCGTGCCAAGTTCGCGCCGAGTCCACCACCCGTCACGTGGGAGAGCGCGTGGAGGCCGTCCTCGCCCACACCCAGCGCATCGACCAGGTCCAGGCAGACCTTCGTGTAGAGCCGGGTGGGCTCCAGCAGTTCCTCACCTAGGGTGCGCCCGAACGTCTCGACCTCGTCCCCGAGGTCCGCACCGGAGACCTCCACGACGCGCCTCACCAGGGAGTAGCCGTTCGAATGCAGCCCGGAGGATGCCATGGCCACCAGGACGTCGCCCGCACGCACCCGCTGTGGGCCGAGCACCAGGTCGGCGTCCACCACCCCGGTGGCCGCACCCGCGATGTCGTAGTCCTCGGGCGCCATGAGGCCGGGGTGCTCGGCGGTCTCCCCTCCCACCAGCGGACACCCGACCGACTCACAGGCACGCGCGATTCCCGTGACGATGGCGGCGATCCTCTCCGGGACCACCTTCCCGCAGGCGATGTAGTCGGTCATGAGCACGGGGCGCGCGCCGACCACCACGATGTCGTCGACGACCATGCCCACGAGGTCCTGGCCGATGGTGTCGTGGATGTCCAGCGCCTGCGCGATGGCGATCTTCGTGCCCACCCCGTCGGTGGAGGTGGCCAGCAGCGGGCTGCGCATGCCCAGCAGCGCCGAGGCGTCCACCATCCCGGCGAAGCCACCGGTGGCGGAGAGGACCGTGGAGTCGTGCGTGCGCGAGACCGCGGCCGTCATCAGCTCCACGGCGCGGTCTCCCGCAGCGGTGTCGACGCCGGCGGCAGCGTAGTCGAGGGGGGTCTGCTCACTCATGGGTGCTCCTGTTGGACGGGGTGGTGTGGGATGGGATGGCTCGGGACGTGGCCGGTGGCGTGATGGGCCGGCGCGTGCGGGGCGACAGGGCGGATTCCGGCACCCACCGGGACTGAGACAGCGGATTCCGGCAGGCTTCGGATCGAGATGGCGGGTTCTGCACATCGCAATGACACGGATCCGCTGTCTGAATCCGAGACCTGTCGACGCGCGAAGCATCAGCGCAGGTCACAGGCCTGCGCCTTTCAACCCTGGGGTCGAGACGGCGGATTCCGGCACCCACCGGGACTGAGACAGCGGATTCCGGCACACCTGGGGCCAAGATGGCCGATGTCGCTGCGCGAAGGATCAGGACAGCGGCTCCACGCTGGACCCCGGACGGGACGGGAGCGGACCCCGGCGGAAAGGAGAGCGGACTTCGACCCCAGAACTGAGCGGACTTCGGCAAGGGGGGCACGGGGACGGTCAGACCGTGGCACCGGGGGTGCCGGGGATCGGGGTGCCCTTCTCGATGGTCTCCGGGTAGGAACCCGAGAAGCAGCCCAGGCAGAGGCTGGTGCCCTGCCCGGTGGCCTCGACCATCCCCCGCAGCGAGAGGTAGCCCAGGGAGTCCGCCCCGATGGAGGAGCACACCTCGGTCACGTCCATGGAGGCGGCGATCAGCTCGGCGCGCGTGGGGAAGTCGATGCCGAAGAAGCAGGGCCAGTTCACGGGGGGAGACGAGATGCGCACGTGGACCTCCGCGGCCCCGGCCTCACGCAGCATCCGCACCAGGGCGCGCTGGGTGTTGCCGCGCACGATGGAGTCGTCGATGACGATGAGGCGTTTGCCCTCGATGACCTCGCGCAGCGGGTTGAGCTTGAGGCGGATGCCGAGCTGGCGCAGCGACTGCGTGGGTTGGATGAAGGTGCGCCCCACGTAGGAGTTCTTCACCAGACCCTGGGCGAAGGGGATCCCGGACTCCTGGGCGTAGCCGATGGCTGCGGGTGTCCCGGACTCCGGGGTGGGGATCACCAGGTCGGCGTCGACGGGGTTCTCCTGGGCCAGGATCGCCCCCATGCGCCGCCGCGTCGCCACGATCTGGCGACCACCGATGATGGTGTCGGGACGGGCCAGGTAGACGTACTCGAAGACGCAGGTGCTGGCGCGGGTGACGGCGAAGCGGCGAGAGTGCACGCCGTTGTCGTCGATGGCGATGAGTTCCCCCGGCTCGACCTCGCGCACGAAGGTGGCACCCACCAGGTCCAGGGCGGAGGTCTCGGAGGCCACCACCCAGCCGCGTGGGAGGCGCCCGAGCACGAGCGGCCGATAGCCGTGGGGGTCGCGCGCGGCATAGAGCGTGTGCTCGTCCATGAAGACCAGGGAGAAGGCTCCCTTCAGGCGCGGGAGCACCTTGAGCGCCGCGGGAACCAGGGCGGGGGGCTCCGGATCCCCCAGGGGGGCCGACGAGGGCGACCCCGAGCCTGCCCCCGTCGCGGTCGACAGGGCGCCGGTGACGCCTGCCGGGGTGTGCGGGTGAGTGGATCCGGTGTGCCCATCGGAGTCTGATGGCCCGTCGGAGTCGACAGGGTCCGGGGACGCCTCGGGCACAGAGGGGTCCGGGGGTGCGGCCGCCGTGACAGTGCGGGAACGGTCCACGAAGGGCACCGGTCCCGGGAGGCGTCCGGCCAGCCCCATGAGGGCTGTGACGATGGAGGTGTCGGTGGAGGCGCCGTGCTCCAGGTCCTCGTCCTCGGGAGCCACCGAACGGGCCAGACTGCGCAGCTCCTCGGTGTTGGTGAGGTTCCCGTTGTGCCCCAGCGCGATCGTGCCGGTGGGGGTCGGCCCCAGGGTCGGTTGGGCATTGCGCCAGGTGTCGGCACCCGTGGTGGCGTAGCGGCAGTGGCCCAGGGCGATGTGGCCGCGCAGACCGGTCAGCGTCTGCTCGGTGAAGACCTGGTTGACCAGGCCGAGGTCCTTGTAGACCAGGATGTTGCGCCCGTCGGAGGTGGCAATGCCCGCGGACTGCTGACCGCGGTGCTGCAGGGCGTAGAGCCCAAAGTAGGTGAGGCGTGAGACGTCCTCCCCGGGGGCCCAGACGCCGAACACGCCACAGTGGTCGCGGGGGTGGTCGTCGGCGAGCGGACCGCCGGTCAGGGGATCGGCCGTGACGGGGTCCTGCGCAGGCCGGTGGGCCGGTGCGTGGTGCTGTGGGGCATCACCACGCCCGAGGGAAGCGGTCGGGGCGGTGCCGTCGGTGTCGTCCAGGTGCCAGGAGCCGGTGAACACGGGGCCACTGTCTCACAGGTGCCAGCCCCACTGCCAAGCGGGTCCGGACCACGGGCAGTTGGTTCCGAAGCCACCGACATTTGTCGGTGGATCTCAGGGGCAAGGCCAGGCACGCTGATCGAGGCAGGAGAGCACAACCTGCCAAGGTTGGATCCTTCGACAAGCGCATCGGCCGAGTTCACCCGTCGAAGGAGCCACCCGCACCTCCAGGTGTCCCCCATCCGCAGAGGAGTGTGGTGAAGATGAGAAGTCCGTCAAGACGAAGCCTTTCGATAGCAGCCGCGTCAATGCTTGCGGCAGGAGCTTTTGTGGGTATGAACGCCCCGGGCGTGTTTGCGCTGAGCGGGAACTGCTCGGCGTCAATCGTCCCGAAGGTCGGCTATACGGTCGGTCAAGGATCCTGCAAAACGCTGGGCTCAGACACGAAGGCCCGAGTGACACTCGATGTTTCTGTTGGCGTCGATCGCCATTCCTCGTGGTTCACTAGAACCGGTGTCACCTACACGACCGGCGCTTGGATCTACGATCCAAATGCTCCAAGTGGTTGGCCCAGGAGCGCCCGGGTGGATCTCGGAACGAGGTGAGTGCCACAGCCGCGTACGGGGGCAGGATCCACACGAGTAGTCCTCGTTTCAAATCCTGCCCTCGGCGGGGCGGTCCGGCAGAGAGGCGGATGAGGTGACGGGTCTGGAGTTCTCGGGGGTGCGCTTCGCCTATGGTTCCTCGCGCACGATCTTCGAGTCTGCGGATTGGTCATTCGAACCCGGTCTGATGCATGCGGTGATGGGGCCTTCCGGATCCGGCAAGACCACGTTGTTCCGCCTCGCCAGTGGCGAATTGCACCCCGACGAGGGGCGTGTCCTCATTGAGGGACAAGACCTGACGCTTATGGACAGCGTCGTGCTGCGTCGTACTCTTGTGGCTCGCGTCCACCAAGACTACCGACTCGTGCCCTTTCTGGACGCCTTGGACAATGTCAGGCTCCCGCAGGAGATCGCCGGAACCTTGCGCGCCAACCCGACCCGCGCCCGCGAACTGCTGGAACGCCTCGGACTGGGTGAGCGTCTCCACGGACCGGTTGAGCGGCTGTCCGGTGGCGAGCAGCAACGTGTCGCCTTGGCGCGTGCCTTGGTTGGCTCTCCCCGCATGATTCTCGCAGATGAACCGACTGGGGCACTGGACGAGGAGGCAACAGAACTGATCGCCACTCTCTTGGGGCAGGTCGCTCAGGAGTGGGGGATTGTCGTGGTTGTCGCCACACATGACCAAGACGTGGCGGCGCACGCCGACGCGGTGGTCCGCATCCACAGCCGCCATCTGGTCGCGGCCTGATGTGGGGCATACGCAGGCGTATCGCCTGGAAGGTGGCGGTCGGCCGACCTGGGGCATGCGCGACACTTCTGCTGTTCTCAGCTCTCTTGTCAATGGTCGCGACCGGCATGCTGGATGGTGCGAGCACATATCGGGACACCATTCGCCGGGGTGCGGCTGATTCCTTCGGCGGGTATCACTACCAGATCAGCGGGGGCGGACAGGTTGCTCGAGAGGCCCTCACCGAGCTGGTCAACTCCGGTCAGGCCGTTGCCGTCGTGAAGGGACGCGGCTCTGCGACGGCGAGCGACCACCCCGGAGCCACCACAGGGACCGTTCTTGAGCTCTCCGGGCAGTCCCGCTACGGGCATGTCATCTCCGGACGCCATCCGACGGCTCCGGGCGAACTTTCCATCTCCCGTGAAGGCGCGGCACAGGCTGGTGTCGCCGTCGGTGGACGCGTCCTTGTGAGCTCCGAAGAGGAGGAGCTCGGAACCGCTGAGTACACCGTCACTGGGATCACGCTGAATCCAGCATCCCCAGGCGAGGTGACGATAGCTGCTGTCACGCGTTCCCCGGGGATTGGATCACGCGCTCAGACTTGGCTCACCGACACAAACCCGGAGACGATCCCCGCACTGCAGACGGATCTGTCCTCGGGCAACGCACAGGCAGGCACGGTCGACGCCTCTGTTCGCGCGGCCTCGGCGGAAGTTGGAGTGAGAGAGCTGGCGGGGTTGCCCTGGTTGTTGTCGCTCCTCTTCGTCGTCGGCGCCGTGGGATTGGCAGGAGTCCTGATCTCCACACGTGCCACGACCGGAAGGGTCGCGAGTGCATTGGTCGCTTCGGG
>JBQEKJ010000059.1:0-10798 GCA_052103835.1 Pauljensenia sp. | reverse complement strand
ACCCGACAAGCAGGGCCCCGCACGAAGCAGAACCCTCGAATGGTGGATTTCTCACCGAACGGAAGGGCTATACCTCTTCCGTTCGGTGAGAAGTCCACCGCTCGGCGTATCCGCACCGACCGACACCGCACGCCTCACACCGCACGACCCACCGACCCACCGACCCACCGACCCACCGTCGGGAGGGGGCGACCGGAGTTCGACCTGCAGATCAAGCCATGGAAGACACCGACCCGCCGTCGGGAGAGGGCGACACTCCCTGCCGACCAGTCAACCCGCACCGAGTCGTCCAGCCGACTCCCACCAGATCCGGCCCACTTCCCCGGCTCAGGCCCGGTGGACCCCCGTGAGCCGTGCCAACGTCGCTGCCAGTTCTGCGGGAGCGTCCTCCTGGACGTTGTGCCCGGCCTCGAGGGTCACCACCCGCCCGCGGGGCCGGACCTCCGCGAACCGGGACAGTTCAGTGGCAGACAGGATGCCCCTGTCGCCGACGACCAGGTCGAAGGGAGCCTCCACCCCGGCGAGTACGCCCCACTGCTCCCGCGGGTCGCGCAGTCCGAGGGCCCTCGCGCCGAGACGTGCGAGGTGGTGCTTCCACTCCACGCGCCCGTCGGGACGTGTGCGCGTGTTGAGGGTGACGGCCCGCCTGAGGGACCCCTCGTCGCCCCCGAGACCGAAGGCCAGTGCGCGCTGGACGACCTCCTCACGCGAGGCGAAGTCACTGGGGCCGGCCAGGAAGGTCTCCACGACGCTCGCTGCGGAGATGGGCAGTGGCACGACATCGACGAGGACGACGTGAGCGACCTCCTCACGCCCGTTCGCCAGGTACAGCGAGGTGAGACCGCCCAGGGACTGCCCGACCAGGACAAAGCCGGGCGCCAACAGGCCGTCCTCCACCAGGGAGTCGATGAGCGTGCCCAGAGCGGCCGCGTTGGTGGCCGCGGAGTAGTCCCCGTCCGCCCGCCAGGAGGACTCGCCGTGCCCGGGCAGGTCCACCGCGAGGGCCGGGACGCCCCAGTGCAGCAGCGTGGCGTCCCAGGTGTGGGCATTGAGGGCCGCGCCGTGGAGGAGCAGGATCCGCGCGGGTGCCCCGCCCCAGGCCAGGAGGCTGATGCGGCCCTGGTCCGACTCCCCGGGAAGCCGCGGCGCGGGCGGCTCCGCACGCGGATACGGGGCCTCCAGGTCGATGCGGCGCACCTCGGGGAGCTCCGCGAGGAGGCCTCGGGCGGAGGCTTCCACCTCCAGGATCCGGAACTCGTCATCTGTGGTCATGGCGCCATCCTCGCTGTGTCGTTGACCTGCGGGGCAGGGGCTTCCTGACATGCGGGACTGTGTTTCACAATCGTCCAGCGCCCGGATCCGGAGGGCGACGAGGGCGACCGACGGTGTTGGCTGCAGGCAGACCCTGACCCACGCCCTCGTCCCTGCCCAGCCCGAGCCCACCGGTCGATCCCGACGCGTCCGCTCCCCACCTCCGGTCCGACCCCCACCTCCGGTCCGACCCCCACCTCCGGTCCGACCCCCATCCCCGCGCCCAAACCCCTCCCCATCCCATCCCACCGCTCCGCACCACCCATTTCTTGGCCCGCATCCACCGACCCGCACCCACCGACCCGAGGAGCACCATGCTGGACGGCTTCGTCAACCTCCGTGACGTGGGCGGACTGCGCACGGAGGACGGCGGGGTCGTGCGCCGGGGTGCCCTGTTGCGCTCCGACTTCCCCACCACGCTCCCACCCTCGTCCCGCGACGTCCTGGCGGACCTCCCCCTGACCCGCGTGGTGGACCTGAGGGACCGCGACGAGGTCGACTCCTCCCCCACCCTGTTCCCCTCGGCGGGGTTCGAGGTCCACTGCGTCCCGATCTTCACGGGCTCCGCCCAGTCCTTCGTCGAGGCCGGAACCGGCTTGGCCGCGCTCTACACGCACCTCCTCGACGACTGTGGGGCAACCCTTGCCCGGGCGGTGGCGAGCATTTCCCGGGCACCCGAGGGCGCGGTGCTCGTCCACTGCACCGTCGGCAAGGACCGCACCGGGGTGGTGGTCGCGCTGGCACTTGCGGCGGTGGGCGTCCGCAGTGCGGACGTCATCGGTGACTACTCCCGCACGGAGGGGAACCTGAGGGGCAGGTGGCTGGAGCACCGCATCGACGTCCTCTCCGCCCTTCACGGTCGAGACCTGTCGGGTATCGCGGACCTGCTGGGGTCGAGTCCGCCCTCGCTCATCGGGGGCGCCCTCGTGCGCGTGGCCGAGCGCTGGGGATCCCCCGCACGCTACCTTCTGGAGCACGGACTGGAACAGGAGGACCTCCTCGCCCTGCGGCGGAGGCTCCTCCACGGAGAGGAATGACCATGAGCGATCCCGACGTCTCTGAGCAGCCCCGGCCCGAACTGCCCCCCGGCCCCGGGCCCCACCCGCACCCACTTCCCCACCCACGCTGGGGATTCACCACCACCCAGGTCCACGCCGGCCAGGTCCCCGACCCCTCCACGGGCGCGCGTGCCCTGCCCATCTTCCAGACGACGGCCTACGTGTTCCCCGACGCGGAGACGGCCGTCGACCTGTTCAACGGGCACCGCACCGGCTTCACCTACGCCCGCGTCAACAACCCCACCGTCGCCGTGGTCGAGGAGCGCCTCGCGGCCCTGGAACGCGGAAACGCAGGCGTCCTACTCTCCTCCGGCCAGGCCGCCGTCACGGCCACGGTGTTCACACTCGCCAATGCCGGGGACCATGTGGTGGCCTCCGCCAGCCTGTACGGGGGCACGCGCACCCTGCTCGCCAACAACCTCTCCAAGCACGGCATCTCCACCACCTTCGTCGACGACCCGTCGGACCCCGCCTCCTGGCAGGCGGCCGTCACGCCCCGCACGAAGCTCTTCTTCGGGGAGTCCCTGCCCAACCCGCGTGGCGACGTGCTCGACATCGAGGCGGTGGCTGCGGTGGCACACCGCAACGGCGTGCCGCTGGTCGTGGACAACACGGTGGCCACCCCCTACCTGATCCGCCCACTCGAATGGGGTGCGGACATCGTGGTCCACTCCGCCACCAAGTACCTCTCCGGGCACGGCACGGTCCTGGCGGGGGCCGTCGTGGACGGCGGCACCTTCGACTTCTCGGCCGATCCCGCGCGCTGGGGTGACTTCAACGAGCCGCTGCCCGGCTACGAGGACCTGGTCTTCGCCCGTGACTTCGGCGCGGGGGGCGCCATGGCCCCGAACGGGCACAACATCGCCTTCGCCGCGAAGCTGCGCGGCGAGCAGCTCCACGACCAGGGCGCCTGCCTGTCCCCCTTCAATGCGTTCCTGCTGTCCCAGGGGGTGGAGACCCTCTCGCTGCGCATGGACCGCCACGTCTCCAATGCCCGGGGCATCGCCGAGTGGCTCCACGGCCGGGACGACGTGGCCTCGGTGAGCTACTCGGGCCTGGAGGACTCCCCCTATCGGGCCCTGGTGGACAAGTACTCCGATCACGGTGCCGGCGCGATCATCGCCTTCGACCTGCCCGGTGGGCGCGAGGCGGGCCTGGCTTTCGTCTCGGCGCTGAAGCTGCACTCCCTGGTTGCCAACATCGGGGACGTGCGCTCCCTGGCCGTCCACCCCGCCACCACCACCCACGGCCAGATCTCGCCGGAGGAGCAGCTCCAGGCCGGCATCACACCCGGCACGGTGCGCCTGTCCGTGGGCATCGAGGACCTGCCCGACCTGCTGGCGGACCTCGAACTCGGCTTCGACGCAGTCGCGCGGGCGGGGCTGCGGTGACGAGGGCGGGAACGCCCCGGCCGGACGGCTCGCGCCCCTCCGGCTCCCTCACCGACGTCCCGGGCATCCGCGTCGGGCACGCCCAACGCCTCGGTGACGGCTTCCGCACCGGTGTCACCGTGGTGCTGCCTCCTCCTGGCACGCTGGGAGCCGTGGACGTGCGCGGGGGTGCGGCCTGCACGGCCCAGACGGATGCCCTGCGTTCCGGGGCGGTGAGCGCCCACCCCCACGCCCTCGTGCTGTCGGGCGGGTCCGGGTACGGGCTGGCCTCGGCGGCCGGGGTCCAGCAGTGGTGCGCCGAGCGGGGACTGGGCTTCCCGGTGGGGCCCGGTGCGCGCGAAGTCGTCCCCGTCGTGCCCGCAGCCTGCATCTTCGACCTGGGCCGCGGAGGACGCTTCGATGCGGTCCCCGATGCTGCACTGGCCCGGGAGTCCGCGGAGGATGCCGCCAGCCCCCGGGGCCTCCTCCACCGCCACGGGCGCATCGGTGCCGGGACGGGCGCCGCTGTCGACAACGAGCGCGGACTGGGTGGGGTGGGTGGGGCGTCGGTGCGGGTGAGGCTGGCCGGCGCGGGTGAGAAGACGATTGACGAGGGCGGACCCACCGCCGGCAGGCCCGACAAGGGTGGCCCCGGCACGAGTGATCCCGGCACGAGTGATCCCGGAGAAACCGGTCCCGGCGAGGTCGTGGTCGCCGCCCTCGCCGTGGTCAATGCCTACGGCACCCCGGACGTCCCCTACGCCGCCTTCGACGGACCCCGCGCGGACTCCCCACTGGCCAACACCACACTCGTGGTCCTGGCCACCTCCGCCCGCCTGGACCGCGCCATGCTGGAGCGACTGGCGGTCCTCGCCCACGACGGCATGGCACGCGCGCTGGACCCGGTCCACACCCTGGCCGATGGGGACGTCGTCTTCGCGCTGTCCACCGGCGAGGTGGCCCTGCCCGAGGAGGAGGTCGGCTTCTCGGGCCTGCGCAGCTGGCGAGGGGCCCACATGGCCCTCCAGCAGGCCGCGGCCGAAGTCACTGCCACTGCGATCCGGGACGCCGTCACCGCAGCCGCCCGCTCCTGACCAACTTCCCGGGCGTCCTCCGCTCCCCGTCCCGAACCCGCCTCGAGGGCGGTCCCACACGACGCGGGGTACGGGCTCACCCCAGGCGGGCACCGAGCGCGCGCAGTGCCAGCTCCGCCCGAGAACTGCATCCCGTGAGCTGGAGGACCCTGGAGGCGTAGACCCTCGCAGTGCCCTCGCTGAGGTTGAGCTCCCGGGCGATCACCCGATTCGAGGCGGCGTGGGTGAGCAGGTCGAAAACCTCCCGGTAGCGCCCGGGCAGCGCCTCCACCGATGACGTGAACCTGGGGTCACGCACACCGCAGGAGCCACCGTCCCGGTAGCTGTCCGCCAGTAGGGTGGCCGGACGTGGCCCCATCACGGTCGCTCCCAGCACCACTTCGTGGAGCAGGGAGACCAAGCGCTCCACCGGCATGTCCTTGGTGAGGAAGCCGCTGGCACCGGCACCGAGCGCCCTGCCGAGCGAGTTGGGCTGTTCGAAGGCGGTGAGCATCACGACACGGACCCAGGGCCACGCCCTGGCGATCCGGCGTGCCGTGGCGATCCCGTCCAGGACCGGCATGTCCACGTCGAGCAGGGCGATGTCCACGTCGTGTTCCTCCAGGACCTGCAGCGCGGCCGCCCCATCGGAGACGACAGCCACCAGGTCGACGTCCTCGCGCGCCCCCAGCAGGTCCGCCATCGCAGCGGTGAACACCGCGTCGTCATCCGCCAGCAACAGGCGCAGGACGCTCACCGCGCGGCCTCCTCGGGCCCACGATCCTCGGGAGGCGCGATCGGTGCAGGGACCGCGGTGCTGCAGGAACTCGTGGGGACTCCGGGCGTTCCGGACGGATCGGGAGCGCCCTCGTCACCGAGGAGGCTGCTGGCAGGCGAGGGTGCCTCTGACGACGCGGCGTCACCCCCGACAATCGGAGTACTGGGAGGAGGAACGGGACCGACCTCCCCCACTGTGGTCGGGCCGCCGACGCCGCCCTCCACCTTTGCGCCACCACCCGCCACTCCCCCGCCGTCGAAGTCACCCTCGGCGGCTCCCACGGGCGCACGTGACGCCGAACGGGAGCGCCGCCCGTCCTCGGGAATGGGGATGCGGGGTACGGTCACCGACAGCAGCCACGTGCCGCCGTTGGAACCGAAGTGGAGGGAACCGCCCTCGCGGGCCGCGCGCTCCGTCAGGGAGTCGAGTCCGTAGCCCCCGCTCAGCGCCCCGCGCGTGTCATCGGCGGCGGGATCGATGAGGTTGGCCATGGTCACAGCGGCCGTCCCGTCCTCGAGCACCTCGACGGAGAGATGGGCCGTGGTGCCCACACGGGCGTACTTGAGGATGTTCGTGGTCCCCTCGCGCAGCACCAGACCCAGGACGCTGCGCTGCCGCAACGAGCAGACGGCGTCGATGTCCCCCGGCAGGTCCGCGTCCAGGGTGATCGCCCTTCCCGCCAGCATCGCCTGACAGGTGGCCAGGATGTCCCCGAGTGGCTGGACGGGATCCGTGTGCCCGACACCGACGTCACCCATGAGGGCGCGCACGTGGCGCATGGCGTCGCGCGCCAGCTCAGAGAGCTCCTGGACCTCCTCCGCCGTCTGGGGATCCGTGGTGCGCCGCGCCGCCGACTGGCCCGCGACAATGATGCGGACCAGGTCCTGGGCGACGGTGTCGTGGAGGGCGAGGTTGAGGTCGCGGCGCACGAGGGCGGCCGCCGACTCGGCAGCGACCTGGGAGACCTTGACCTCCTGGCGCAGGGCTCCCGCGCGCTCCTCACTCCACTGCACGCCCAGCCCGATCGGCACCGCGACCGCCAGTCCCAGGAGGAACCCCACCACATCGGCCAGCCAGTTGGTGGACGTCAGGAACTGGGGGACCTGGACGAGGGCGAGAGCGACCAGCGCTGGGAGATACCACTTCCGCGAGATCCAATCCGCCACCACCGCGAAGACACCGACGAGGGGGAAGACGATCCCGGAGTCGCCGGGAACCAGCAGGATGGTCGCTGTCACCAGGGCAAAGAGCGTGCCACCAGTGGCGGGGAGCCATCCGGTGAGCGCCAGCGCCAGGCAGGTCGCGACCAGCGGCTCCACGTCGAGGGCGCTGGGATCCTTCCCCGAGCCGTACCAGGAGAAGACATCGAGGAGCAGGAGCAGCGCTGCGAGACCGCCGAAGATGATGCGGCGGGCCTGTGTGCCCCTCGGTTGCTCGAGGAAGAGGTCGCGCACGCGGGAATACATGCAGGGAACGGCCGATCTCAGCAGATGGGGAGGCGCGGGAACACCCTGCAGACCCAGGGGTAGGCCGCGTCGGCCACAGTGACCGCCCCTGTACCGGCCTCCCCGACCGTGGACCCGCTCGCCACAGGGGCCGCAATCGCCGCCGTCGAACCCATCATCCCCACTGCCAGGACCGCTGCCGTGGCCGCTCGAACGAATCTACGCATCATGACCCCTTCCGTCGTGGTCGGTCATGCCCATGATCCCCCAGAGCGTGGGCATCTGCGATGGGAATCCGCTGATTCAGGGCAAGTCGTTGACAAACATCAATGTCCTCGTCGAACTGGTGAAGGGTGACGGGGAACAGGCCACGGGAAACTCCACTCACAGCGATGGGCCCGCAGGAGGCGCATCATGTGCGCTCCCTGCGGGCCCGCCGGATCCCTGCCATGACCGCGGCGAGGGGTGGTGCCTGTGGTGGTGGGTCCAGTTGGCCGAACCCGTGTGTTGCCGCTTGCTTCTTGCTGCTCCCGGTCGGCGTCACTCTCGGACCGGACCGCATCCGGTCTCTGGGGCGTGCCTCGGGTACTGGACGGGGCGTGCCTCGCACACCTGGAGAGGCGTGCCTCGGCGCGCGATCGAATCGAAGGGAGCGGTCAGAATGCCGGGATGACCGAGCCGTCCGTCCAGGTCTGCTCGATGTAGGTGCGCACGTCGTCGGAGTGGAGCAGCGCCTCCAGCTTCTGGATGGCCTCGAGCTTCTCTCCGGAGGCGTCCTTGTTCCACACGAGCACGTTCACCGAGGGGTTGTCCTTGGCGGACTCCACGGCCAGGGCGTCGGCGGACAGGGACAGACCACCCTCCTGGGCGAAGTTGCCGTTGATGGCAGCCAGGTCGACGTCATCGAGGGCACGCACCAGCTGCGGGCCGTCGACCTCGACGAACGTGAAGTCCTTGAGCTTGGTGACCGTGGAGACGTTCACATCGCCCGAGGCGGGCAGCTCGAGAAATCCCTTCTCAGCCAGCAGGGTGAGGGCACGCGACTGGTTCGTCTTGTCGGAGATGATGCCGATCTTGCCTCCCTCGGGGAAGTCCGCGAGGTCCTTGATCTTGGAGGAGAAGAGGCCCAGGGGCTCCAGGTGGACACCCTCGCCGGCAACGAAGTCCCCTCCCTTCTCCTGCTCGTAGTTCTCCAGGTAGGGCACGGTCTGGAAGTAGTTGGCATCCAGGTCACCGTCGGCCAGGGCAACGTTGGGCTGGACATAGTCGGTGTACTGCTTGATCTCCAGGTTGAGACCCGCGGAGGCGGCCAGGTTGTCCTGGACGTACTGGAGGATCTTGGCGTGGGGTGTGGGCGAGGCACCGACGACCAGGGTGACGGTGCCAGCGGCGGCACCGGACTCGGAGGCACCCGAGGCGGCATCACCGGACTCGGAGGAGGCACCACCGGAGCAGCCGGCCAGAGCCAGGGCTGCGACGGCGCCGAGTGCTGCGAGTGAACGGAACGAACGCATGATGATCGGACTTTCTGTCGGGTGTTGTGGGAGTTCTGGGATGTGGTGCTGGACGGGCGGGGACCTGGTCCACTGCGGCTCAGGTGCCTGTGGGCAGGTCCGCCTCGGGAGGGGTGAGCCCTCCGGGCCCCGGCTGGTGGTGGTTCAGCGGTGATCCACCAGCCGGCTGATCATGTCGCCGAGGACCTGGATCAGGGTGACGATGATGATGATGCCCAGGACGGTGGCGATCATGACGTCGGTCTGGAAGCCGTTGTAGCCGTAGTTGATGGCCATCTGGCCCAGTCCGCCTCCGCCCACGGCGCCCGCCATGGCGTTGTAGCCGATGACGGTGATGGCCAGGACGGTGGTGGCACGCACGATCTGTGGCAGGGTCTCGCGGACCTGGACGCCCCAACGAATCTGCCTGTTGGTGGCGCCCATCATCTGGGCGGCCTCGATCTTGCCGTGGTCCAGCGCAGCGATGTTGGACTCGACCAGGCGCGCGAAGAAGGGAACGGCGCTGATGACCAACGCGAAGCTGGCGGCCTGCCAACCCAGGCGTGTGCCCACGACGATCTTCGTGAGGGGCCCCAACGCGATGATGAGGATGATGAAGGGGAATGAACGCAGAATGTTGACCACGGCGCTCACCGCCTGGTTGAGGGTGCGCCTGGGCGTCAGCCCCCCGGGACCGGTCTGGACCAGGAACAGCCCCAGCGGTACCCCCAGTGCCACGGTGAGCAGCGTGGGCCAGAACGTCATGAGCAGGGTCTCCCCGATGGCGGGGATGAACTGCTGTGTGAGGACCGGATTGTCGCCCCAGGAGGGATCCTCGGCGGCGCTCGCCGGCAGGCCCGGCGCAGTCGCGATCGCAGAGGCGGCCAAGTGGAGGATGCTCATGCCTGACGCACCTCCGCGTGGATCCGGTGTTCACCGAGCTGCTGGATGATCTGGTCGGAATGGTAGCTGGGCACCGCCAGTGCCAGGCGGCCCACCTGGGTGTCCCCGATGGACTCGAAGGTGCCAGCGGTGACGTCGGCCCCCATGGAGGCGGCCAGGTTCAGCACCGTTGCCCCGGTGGGTGTCCCGGGCGAGGAGGTGAAGGCGACGTCCAGCAGGGTCGTGCCCTCCGGCACCTCGCTGGAGGAGACTGCGGGAGCGGGCACGAGCTCCTGGGCGAGGGGCGAGGTCGGGTCCGTGATGACTTCCTCCACGGTGCCGGACTGGACGACACGTCCGTGGCGCAGCAGGGTCACGGAGTCACAGATCGCGCGCACGACACCCATCTCGTGGGTGATGACGACCACCGTCACTCCGGACGCGTCGCGGACCTGGCGCAGCAGATCCAGGATCTGGCGGGTGGACTCCCCGTCCAGGGCCGAGGTCGGCTCGTCACAGAGCAGCACGGAGGGGGTGTCCGCCATGGCGCGGGCGATGCCCACGCGCTGCTTCTGTCCGCCCGAGAGCTGGGAGGGGTAGGAGTTGCCGCGCCCCGTCAGTCCCACCAGGTCGAGCATCTCCTCGACGCGGCGCGCGATGACCGGCTTCTTCTCGCGCGCCAGGCGCAGCGGGTAGCCGATGTTGTCGGCCGCGGTGCGCTGGTCGAGCAGGTTCGCCGACTGGAAGACCATGCCGATGCGACGACGGGCCTCGCGCAGCTGGGATCCGTGCAGGGTCGTCATGTCGACGCCGTCGACGACGATGTGGCCGTCGGTGGGACGCTCCAGGGCTGTCAGGCAGCGGATCAGGGTGGACTTGCCGGCGCCGGACTGCCCGACGATGCCGTGGATGGAGCCGCGTTCGACGTGGAGGGTGAGGTCGTCGAGTGCGACGACCTCGGTGCCACCCTTGACGGGGTACACCTTGCGGACCCCGTTCAGGTCGATCATTCGATCCTCCATCGCACCTGGCGGAAGCACCCTCACCGTGACCGGGGGTTGCTGCAGCGTCGACGAGCCAGGTCTCTCGGCTGCTCTGGATGGTACCCAGCAGAGCATAGGGGGGAGGTCGGAGGCCCTCAACTCCACAGTCACACACTGTCACATGGTGGACGTGTGCCCGCGCACAGTCGCGTCCGCCCCTCATCGGGGGACCGTCGATGAGGGAGCCCCACCTCGCACGGGTGCCCACGCCGCCCACACATGCACGCACGCCGCTGGCTGCCTCAGCGCAGCACGCTCCACGCCGCCCAGTCGTGCACAGCCACGCCCAGGAACAGCGGATCCGTTCCCAGGGCCTCCCGCAGACGATCCGCCTCACGTGCCAGG
>JBQEKJ010000058.1:0-10893 GCA_052103835.1 Pauljensenia sp. | reverse complement strand
GGGGGGGGGGGGGGGTGGGGGTGGGGGGGGGGTGAAGGCGGGCCGAGAGGTGTGAGCGCGGGTGTGGCCGCGCGGGCGGACGGACGGGGCGGGACGGCTCAGTTGACCTCGGCACGAGTGCGAGCCCGAGTCCGGGCGCCAGCACCGCTGCCGGCGAGTCCGGAACCCGGCGCGCCCGAGGTGTGGGGCGGTCGCAACACCGGCTCACGCACTGCCCGCGCGGACAGCACGGCCGCGTCGCGCAACGGCAGCAGCCGGCCGTCCAGGTCCACCTGGAGGACGGAGTTGAAGGTGTTGGTGGCGATCATCTGACCGGCGAACCCGACGATGACGACCACCTCGTCGCTTCCGTGGCGTGCGAGCAGCCGGTCGAAGACGTCATCGGGCACTGCGCTCGGATCCCGAACGATGGCCTGCGCGAGGTCGGCGAGGACCTTCTCCTCCTCCGTCGGCGTGTAGTCATGGGGATCGACACCGAGTGCGCGCAGGTCGGCGACGAAGTACAGCGAGCAGAGCTGGCACCCATTCGTCTCCGAGATGGCGTGGGCGAACACTGTGGCCGCGCGCTCCCCCACCACCTCGACCAGTCGATCCCAGGACAGGTGCCACGCGTCGTACGCACGGTAGGTGGCACGATCCCTGATGAGGGTGCGCTGCATGTGGGTGACATGGTCGCGCCGGACCAGCTCCTCGTGGTCCTCGGTCTGGACGGGGTTGAGCTCGTCCTCTCTCAGCGGACGGATGCGGGACATGGTGGTCTCCTCGTCGTGGGGATCTGGTGGGGTCAGGCTGGGGCGAGCCGAGGGTGCAGGCAGGGACCTCCGGCGCTGGTCCCGGGTTGGAAGTGTGGCCTGTGGGCGTCGCAGGCAGGAACCGGAGTGGAGAAGGGGGCCGAGGGGCAGGTGGATCGCGGCCCGTCCGGGTGGCTGTCACTGCAGCAATGCAGTGACGAGGGCGGCGCCGCAGGTGCGTCGATCGGTGTGGGTCCGGCCAGGTCCGCCGACCGGTACGGACCGGGGAGGGATGGCCGAACCCAGGACTGGCGCGACCGGTGCGGGGCCGAGTCGGGATGGACCGTGGGGCCGTTGCCGCACCGCCCCGACCTGCGCAGAACCCGGATAGGAGATGGCCGGGTCCAAGGGTGTCGGAACGGGACCTCGGACCATCGCGCCCGCCACCGGCAATTGGCGGCGGCGGTTCAGCGGTTCAGCGGTTGCACATTCGACATCTGGATCCCATGCCGACAAACTATCTGGGCCAACTCACTGGGCGACAGGCGCGTCCACGTCCCGGATCATTGGAAACTCTCGGAGGCACACGTGCGCTCAGGCGTCACGGACGCCCCGGGCCGTGCCCGGGCACCCCCATCTGCAGTCCCGCGCATTGCTGGGCAGTTCGGTGCAGCGCAGGGCCGGGTGACGGGGGTGGAAGGGGAGGTCAGTCGCGGATGGGGCGGTGCGCGTGGTAGTAGTCGATGAGGGCCTTGGTGGAGGAGTCCTGTTGCGCCAGCACATCGGCATCCCCCGTGATGGCGGGCATGAGACCCCGGGCCAGGACCTTGCCCAGCTCGACGCCCCACTGGTCGAAGGAGTCGATCCCCCAGACGGCGCCCTGGACGAAGGTGATGTGCTCGTACAGCGCGATGAGTTGGCCCAGCACCGACGGCGTCAGGGCGGGGGCCATGATCGAGGTCGTCGGACGGTTCCCGGTGAAGACTCGCGCCGACACGATGGCCTCAGGAGTGCCCTCGGCGCGCACCTCGTCGGCGGTCCTGCCGAAGGCCAGGGCCTTGGTCTGGGCGAAGAAGTTCGACAGGAACAGTTCGTGCATGTCGGCGTCTCCGTCGCGCAAGGCCCAGGTGGGCTCGGCGAAGGCGATGAAGTCCGCGGGCACGATACGTGTCCCCTGGTGGATGAGCTGGTAGAAGGCATGTTGCCCGTTGGTCCCGGGCTCCCCCCAGAACACCTCGCCCGTGTCGTACTCGACAGGCGCACCGTCCCAGCGCACGGACTTGCCGTTGGACTCCATGGTGAGCTGCTGGAGGTAGGCGGGGAAACGGTGCAGGTACTGGGAGTAGGGCAGGACTGCGTGGGTGTCGGAGCCCAGGAAGTTCGAGTACCAGACATTGAGCAGGCCCATGAGCAGGGGCACATTGTCGCGCGGGTCGGCGGTGGCGAAGTGCTCGTCGACGATGTGGAAGCCCTCGAGGAACTCCTCGAAGCCGTCGGGTCCGATCGCCACCGCCAGCGACGTCCCCACGGCGGAGTCCACCGAGTAGCGGCCCCCCACCCAGTTCCAGAAACCGAAGGCGTTGGCAGGGTCGATCCCGAAGTCCGCCACCTTGTCCAGGGCGGTGGACACGGCCACGAAATGCTTGGACACCGCGTCCTGGGCGGCGTCGGCGTCGCCCTCGTGGAGGATGCCCCGCGAGCGCAGGGTCGAGAGGAACCACTCACGCACCACATGCGCGTTGGTGAGGGTCTCCAAGGTGGTGAAGGTCTTGGAGGCGACGATGACGAGGGTCGTCTCCGGGTCGAGGTCCTTCGTCTTCTCACCCACGTCCGTGGGGTCGATGTTGGAGATGAAACGGCAGGTCAGCTCCTGCTTGACGTAGGGCTTGAGCGCCTCGTAGGCCATCACGGGGCCCAGGTCGGACCCGCCGATGCCGATGTTGAGGACCGTCTCGACCGGCTTGCCGGTGACGCCCGTCCACTCCCCCGAGCGCACGCGGTCAGCAAAATCGTAGACACGTGCGAGGACCTCGTGGACGTCCTCGACGACTTCCTGGCCGTCGACCTCCAGGTGCTCCCCCTCGGGCCGACGCAGCGCCGTGTGCAGCACCGCACGATCCTCGGTGACGTTGATGTGTTCGCCGCGCAGCATGCGGTCGCGGTGGACCAGTACCTCGGTCTGGTCCGCCAGGGCGAGGAGCTCGTCGAGCACCGTGTCATCGACCAGGTTCTTGGAGAGGTCCACATGCAGGTCACCCACCGCGCGCGTCCAGTGCTCGGCCCGATGCGGATCCGCCGCGAACCAGGCGCGCAGGTCCGGCGCGAACGCGTCGGCGCGCAGGTCCAGGGTCTGCCAGGCGGGCGTGGTCGTCGGGTCGACGGGGGTGGGGATGTCACTCATGTCTGCTCCTGTGGATGGGGTGCCCGTGGTTGCGGGACGTCGTGGGGGACGAGGGCGGGGCGGACTCAGTCGGTACTGTCCACTGAGTCCATGATCGGGACCGCGGAGGGGATGCCGCCCGAGTTCTGCAGTGAGACGGTCTCCAGGACGGGTCGCAGGTCCATCCACCACTGCTCCTTGGGGCGGCGGTTGGTCTTGTCCAGGTCTTCCTCCATGCGCTCGACCGGGCGGGCTGCGGTGGTGTTGTTGGCGGTGCCGATGTAGACCGCAGCGTCAGTGCCTGCACGGAACTGGTCCGTGAGCACCTCCAGCGCGGAGTGGACCAACCGCGTGGCGAGGAGACGATCGAAGGGAGAGGGTGCTCCACCCTGCTGCAGGTGGCCCAGGACCGCGCTGCGCACGTCGAAGAGCCCCTGTCCCTCCGCCTCGAAGGCAGTGGCCAGGAAGTCCCGGTCGTAGTAGGGGGAGGCCTCCTCGTTGATGAGGACCAGGAAGAGGCGCCGACCGGCCTCGAAGGAGGCACGGAGGCGCCGCGCGTCCTGGTCGAGCTTGGTCAGGGAGTAGGGCTCCTCGTTCAGGTAGGCGTACTCCGCACCCGAGGCGATGCCCGACATGAGCGTCAGGTACCCGCAGCGTCTCCCCATCACCTCGGCGACGAAGCACCGTTTGGAGGCCGCAGCGGACTCCTTGATGCGGTCCAGTGCCCACACCGCGTTGTTCAGGGCGGTGTCCGCACCGATGGAGAGCTCCGAACCGGGCAGGTTGTTGTCAATGGAGGCCGGCACCAGCACGGTGGGGATGCGGAAGGCGGGATACCGGTCGCGTTCCTTGGCCATGTCGTGCACGGCGAGGTAGGCGTTGAGGCCACCGATGACGAGGAGGGCGTCGATGGAGTTGCGTTCGATGGCGCGCCCGATCGCGTAGTACTGCTCGACGGTGGGGACGGGACGACGGGTGCCGAGCTCCGCACCCCCGTGGAAGGCCCAGCCCTCGACATCCGCCCAGGACAGGGGCGAGACCTTGTCCTCGATGAGTCCCGACCACGACCCGTCCACGCCGAGCATCGTCCAGCCCCGCGCGATGCCCAGACGGACGGCGGTGCGTGCAGCGGTGTTCATCCCCGGTGCGAGACCGCCCGCGTGCAGGATGGCGACGCGGGGAGACTTCGCAGGATCTCCCACACCACCGTCGCCGCCCTCGCCCGACTGCTGGGGTGGTGCGGACAGGACCTCGTTGATGGACACCATCTGGGTGAAGCTGGCCCCCCGGGCCGCCTGGGCGCTCGCGTAGTCGCCCGAGGCCACGAAGTCCTTCACGGCCCGCGTGTCGTGCACGGCCTTCATGAGTGGAATCCGGGTCACACGGTTGTGTCGGACACCGAGGATGGACGGCTCACCGTCGGGGGTGGCCGCGAGGATCTCCTGCACGGCGGCGTAGCCGAGCAGGGTGGACATCCACCGGTCGTAGGCGGAGGGGGACCCGCCGCGCTGGACGTGCCCGAGGATCGTGATGCGGGGGTCCTCCCCGGTGCGGTCCTTGATGGCGTCCGCGATCTGCTGGGAGTCGAGGTGGTTGCCCTCCCGGTCCGCCGCGCCCTCGGCCACGATCACGATGGAGTCCCTGCGCCCCGCCGCGCGCCCCAGGCGCAGCTTCTCGCACAGGTCGTCCTCCCAACCGGGACCTGCCGGACTCTCCGGGGTGAAGACGTAGTCGGCCCCTCCCGCCACCGCTCCCATGAGCGGGAGGTAACCGCAGTGGCGGCCCATGACCTCGATGATGAACGTGCGCTGGTGCGATGCCGCGGTGGAGGAGATCTGGTCCATCGCATCCACGATGCGGTGCAGTGCCGTGTCCGCACCGATCGTCATGTCGGTGCCGACCAGGTCGTTGTCGATGGAGCCCACGAGACCCACGACCAGCAGAGCCGGGTGGGCGTCGGCCACCTCCTGGGTGATGGTTCCCTCGGCGACGAGTTCCTGGACGTGCTGGGCCCATTCGCCGCGGAACTCCTCCGTACCCGACAGGGACCCGTCCCCACCGATGACGACGAGCCGGTCGATGCCGTGCTCGAGGAGGTGTGCGGCTGCGGCGTGGCGACCGGAGTAGTCGCGGAACTCCGGGCAGCGGGCCGTACCGATGATGGTCCCGCCCTCGGCCAGGATCCCCGAGGCGTCGGACCAGGTCATCTCGCGCACTGCGTCGCCACCCGAGACCGCCCCCGCCCAGCCCTCGAGGATGGCGAAGGGACGGGCCCCGTGGACCAGCGCGGTCCGCACCACGGCGCGCACCGCGGCGTTCATGCCCTGGGCGTCACCGCCGGAGGTGAGGACGCCGATGCGCACACCCTCCCCGTCGTGCACGCGGGCGGGGTTCACCGCGGTTCCCTGAGGTGTTGCGTTCGGCATCGATGTCTCCCGGGTGGTCGAGGTGCTGCTCCCAGTCTATTGTGCCCCTCGCCACCAACCCGATTCCTGGACAGAGGTCCGCCCCCACCTGCACGGATGGGCGCGGGTTCTGGTCGGCCCACCAGCCCTGTCACATGCGTCACGCCGTGGGTGTGCCCCGATCCGCTCGGGCGGACGACACTCAGGACACGGCGACGAATGCCTCATCACTCAGGATCCCCGGGCGCACACGGAGCAGACCGGCATCTCCAGTGGGGATCTCAAGGACGACATTGCCCGTCACGCTGGCACCCGGGTAGAGCTCGTCGAGCCCGATGGCATCGGGCGCGACAGCGATCGAATCGGTGGACCCGATGACATTCCCACCTGCGGTGACGTAGTCGGTGGTCGTCTCCATGGCGTATCCGGAGGAGTCCCCGGTGTAGGTGATTGTCACATTCGCCAGCGCATAGACACTGCCGTCGGCCGGAGCCTCGTTGAACTGGTTCGCCGCGAGGACCTGATCCGTGGCATCGGCGGTGAAGGAGTTGACGGTCACCGTCCAGTCGCTGCCACTGATCGCGGTGCCCAGAGGGAAGGGGTTCTCCCGGGTGCCCTGGGACGCGGTGGCGCCCCCGGCGTCACCGGCCCCGTCATCGGCGTCCCCATCGGCCGGTGCGGAGACGGTCGGCTCCCCGCTCGGCGAGGCACCGTCCGACTGTGCAACCCCCGAGACCGGTGTGTTGAAGGCATCATCGACCGCGTCCCCGACAGCTCCCATGAACGCCACGACCCCGACGATGGTGCCGACGATGCTCACGACGAGTGCCGCCACGGCCACCCCTTTGGGTCTGCCGTGCTGCACGAGGGCGACGATCGACAGGATGAAGGCGATGGGCAGCAGGATCCACCCGATGATCATGGCGCCGTGGATGAGGGCGAAGACCGAACCGAGCACCGCGACCACCAGCGCCACGAGGGCGAGGGTGTTGCGTTGCCTGCCCACGCTGGACGAGGACGGCGCCCCCTGGGGGAGTGGCGTTTCGGAGGGCGTGCGGAATCCCGGGGGCACGGGTGTTCCCGGGGGCACGGGTGCGCCCGGCGGTGTGGTGGGTTCGGTGGGTTCGGTCGGGTGGGGTGGGATGGTCATGATTCCTCCTCGTCTCAGGGATGACCCCATTCCAGCCGCGCAGGTGCCCTCCACACATCTGCCAGCCGGCCAGGACCACCCCAGCCGTTTGACGGGTGCGCCACGAGGGACTCGTGGCCGTCCGGCTGCTCCGTGATGAGGGAGGTACCTCCTACGATTCAGGACATGTGGAGACGTGAGGTCGTGGGCGACGGTGAGGCGCCACCGGTGTGGCGCTCCCTCCTCTACGCGGGGCTCGTCTGCCTGGGCAGCCTCGTCTCCCTGGTGTTCTCCCCCACCGGTCATGCCGCCACGAACCCAGAGGGGTGGGCCGCCCTCGTCTTCCTCGCGACACTGCCGGTGGTGCTGGGAGCCGGTGTGCTGCTCTTCTGGCGTCACACTTTCCCCTTCGCCCTGGCCATCGGTTCCGCCCTCGTCCCCCTGCTGCTGCCCATCGGCAACACCCTGCCCTTCGTCGCACTGGCGGCTCTGGTCGGCAGACGCCGAGGGCCTGCCGTGTGGTGGACCGTCGGGCTCACGACCCTCACGTCGAGCGTCGTGGTCATCCGCGACGCGCTGGCAACCCCCGATGCGGCCTCACTCGTCAGGACCGTCCTCGCCCCCACCGACGCACCCCCAGGGGTGACCACCCCGGTCTCCTCCACGACTGTCGTTCTCTTCGCCGCCCTCGGCGTGGGGGTCAGCCTGGGCTCGGGGATGCTGGTGCGCACGATGCGACTCTCCCGCGCGGCAGCCCATCGCGTGCAGGCCGAACAGCGGATCAGCTCACGTCTGGGTGACGAGGTCGCCCGCAGCGCTGAACGCGAGCGCATCGCCCGGGAGGTCCACGACGTCATGGGCCACCGCCTGTCCATCATCGCCCTGCACGCCGGAGTCCTGGAGGGTGCCGCCAAGGCCTCGAAGGCAGGGGACCCGAGGGTGCAGCAGTCCGCGCACCTCGTTCGTGAGTCCGCGGCCTCCGCAGTGGAGGACCTCCATTCACTGCTCGATCTCCTGCGTGAACCCCTCGGCGCCGAGCCCCCACCCCTGCCGTTGTCACAGTTGCCGCACGTCGTCGAGGAATCGGTCCGGGCAGGACAGGTCGTGGCGTCCTCGATCTTCGTCGAGGACGCGGACCGTGCCGACCCCGCCCTGTCCCGTGCCGTGCACCGCACCGTCCAGGAGATCCTCACCAACGCCCGCAAGCACGCACCCGGACAGATGGTCACGCTCTCTGTGACGGGTTCGCCCACGGGTGGCATCAGCATCGACGCCACCAACCCGATGACGTCCGTGGCAGGCACCGCTCCGCAGGGACCGCTGAGGGGACTCATCGGACTGTCCGAGCGCGTTGAGTTGCTCGGTGGCACCCTGCTCCACGGCGTCGACCGCGACGGGACCGTGTTCCACGTCCATGTCGACCTACCCTGGCGCGGACTCTGAAATGGATGGAGTCGACGCCCCCCTCCTCTAGACTTCCTGCGTGACAGCTCCCATCCGCGTGCTCCTGGTCGACGACGACCCCTTGGTCCGCCAAGCCCTGTCCTGGATGGTCGAGAGCGCCGAGGACGTCGAGATCGTCGCAGAGGCCACTGATGGTGGTGCGGCCGTCGAGGCCGCCCGCCTCCACCACCCCGATGTCGTCCTCATGGACCTGCGTCTGCCCACCGTCGACGGCATCACGGCCACGACCCGGATCCGGTCGCTCCCCCGCCCGCCCGAGGTGGTCGCCCTCACCACCTGGGACGTCGACGATGCGGTGGTGCGCGCCCTGGATGCCGGCGCCTCGGGCTTCCTGCTGAAGTCCTCCGCCCCCGAGGAGATCCTCCAGGCCGTGCGTGCCGTCGTCTCCGGCGATGCCGTCCTCTCCCCGCGATCCACGCGCCGCCTGCTCGACCAGCGCCGCCTCGATACCTCCTCAGGTCTCCGGAGGAGGGCGCGGGAACAGGCCGCCACGTTGTCCCGACGTGAACGCGACGTGGCGGCCCAACTCGTCCTCGGCCACACGAATGCGGAGGTCGCGGCCGCCCTGTTCATCTCCGAGGGGACGGTCAAGGCCCACCTCGCCTCGATCCAGGCCAAGTGGGGGGTCGACAACCGCACGGCGATCGCCGTCATCGCCGACCGGGCGGATCTGCGGCCCCCCGAAGCCGGGTGAGCGATCCCACCCGGGTGGTGGCCGTGTGTCCGGAGCACCCCGAGCGCAGGGACCACCCCGGGTGTCGGGAACTCCCGGGGAGTGACGGGCCCTGCCCCCGCTGCCCGCCGACGCCCGGGCGCCCTCGTCCGCCTCAGGCCGAGGCCGGGGCCGGACCCGGGTCGCCTGTCCCTGCGGCTTCCGAAGCCTCGCGCGCCATCTGGGCGCGCACGCGGGCGCTCGCACGGTCCGCCTCAGCTGCGGCAGCCAGTGAGTCGCCGAGGAGCGCATTGTCGCGCGGGAGGGGCCGCGCTCCGGAGCGCAGGTGCGCCGCCACGAAGCAGAGGGCCACCGCGACCAGGAAGTAGAGCGCAAGGACCAGCAGGCAGTTGCGCACGGCATGGGTGGCACCGGAGCCCGCCAGCATCTCGCGGAAGGCAAGTTGTGTGTAGGACATCGGCAGCCACGGGTGGATCCACTGGAAGAACCTCGGCGCCGTCTCGATCGGGAAGGTCGCTCCCATCGAGGTGATCTGGAGGCACAGGAACACAATGGAGACGAAACGGCCGCGGTAGGCCAGTGTCGCCACGAGCATCTGGTTCAGCGCCACGAAGGTCAGCGAGCTCGCGATGGCCAACAGGATCAGACCACCGACGTTGACGGCCTCCAGGCCCACGAGCCAGTTGGTGATGACCATGAGCAGCACGGCCTGGGCGACACCCATGAGGGTGGCGGTGACCGCGGGACGCAACGGAGCCATCCACCAGTGCTCGGTGGGGCTGGGGCGGCGGTCCAGGGCGGGCAGGACCAGGAAGATCGCGATGCCCCCGACCCACAGGGCCAGCGACATGAACATCGGGGTGAACCCTGCGCCATTGTTGGCCACCGCGTTCTCGCGCACGGGGTCCACCGAGACCGGCTTGGAGATCACCGAGGCGATGTGGGAGGAGTCCTGGTCCGTGTAGTCGGGGATCCGGTCGACGCCGTCGCTGAGCCCGTCGGAGAGCTTGGCGATGCCGGTGGTGAGGGCGGTGGTCCCCTCGGCCGCCTTCTGTGCGCCCTGGTCCAGTGTGTCCAGGCCGGTGGCGAGGTCACCCGTCTTGGAGGCGAGGGTGGTGGTGCCCTCGGCGAGCTCGCGCAGGCCGACCGTGAGAGTGTCCGCGCCGTCGGTCGCCTCGGAGGTACCGGACGCGAGTTGGGCGGCGCCGGAGCGGAGGTCGGAGGACGTCGCGGAGAGCTGCTGGGCTCCGGAGTTCAGCTTGTCGACACCCGTGCGCAATGCTGAGGAGTTGGAGGACAGCGTTGACAGACCGGAGTTCAGCTGGGCGGTGCCGCCGATGAGCTGAGTGGCTTGGGAGGCCCCAGTCCTCAGCGTCGAAGATTGGGAGGACAGCGTGTTGAGGACGCCGGCGACGGTCTGACGCGTTCCGATGGAGGGGTTGTAGACATCCGTCGCAGTGCCCACACCCGAGGCAACCAGCCTCGCTCCGGCGAGAGCAAGCTGGGAGCCCTCGTCGAGCTGTCCCGCCGCGTCCTGGATGCCCGCCATGGAGTCAACGAGCCCGGGAACCCTCTCCTCGGATGAACCGTCCCTGGGTGAACCATTGATCCCTCGGTCAAGCGCTCCCACTCCATTGCGGAGATCAGCGCCCTGGCCGGAAAGACCTGCCAGCTGCTGGCACAGCGTGACAACTGCAGCATCTGTTGCCGCTTCCCCACCTGTGCACACTTCGCTCGTCGCGAGTTCGTCCACTCCCTGGGTGTATGCCACCACTCCCTCGGACACCTTGGTACTGCCTGCCGAGAGTGCGGTGAGTTGCGCCTGGGCCTGGGTGGATGTCACCTGGCTGTTGAGGTCATGTGCACCAGCTGCCAGTCTCGTGAGTCCCGGATTGTCCTGCGTGCCCTCGCCGACGAGCGCGGCGACTCCGGTCACCAGCGCGGGCATCGATCCCTCGCCCTCGACGACACTCGTTCGCAGCTGGTCCACGCCGCCCGTGTACTGCTCGACGCCAGTGTTCAGGTCCGTCAACCCCCGCGCGCCGCTGGCGACCTGCTGTGCCCCGGTGGCAGCGGAGTCCACGCCCTTCGTGTAGGTCGTGACACCGCCT
>JBQEKJ010000057.1:2556-11328 GCA_052103835.1 Pauljensenia sp. | reverse complement strand
TGGCGCAATTGGTAGCGCACCTGCTTTGCAAGCAGGGGGTTACGGGTTCGAGTCCCGTTGGCTCCACCATCGAACAACCCCCGACCTGCGGCGATGAGCCGTCTGGTCGGGGGTTTCTCTGTGGGGGCTTCTGGCCTTGGCGTACAGCGCCCGGACTCACGGGCCACGCACGACCTGGAGGCATGCGGTGACGACCGTACGTGTGTCGGTGCAGTGGGAGGCCCCGATCCCCTGTGTGGATCTCATGGGATGTACTTGGTGAGCGGATGCCCCCGCGGACCAGTTGAGGGTCAGGGGCTCTCGAGACGCCCCAGCCAGGTGGTCAACAAGGTCTCCAGTTCAGCGGACTCGTCGGGGGTGAGGGTGTCGAGGAGGTCGCGCTCGTTGCGCATGTGATCGGTGAAGGCCTGGTCGATGAGTTCCCGTCCCCGGCGGGTCAGCGCCACGACGCGACCACGCCCGTCCTTCTCCGAGGTCCGTCGCGTGACGAGGCCGGCCTCCGCCAGGCGGTCGATCCGCTTGGTCATGGCTCCCGTGGTGACCATCGTGAACCGGGCGAGTTCGCCGGGTGCCCGTTCGAAGGGCTCCCCGGCCCGTCGCAGTGTGGCGAGGACGTCGAACTCGCCCTCGCTGAGACCGTGGCGCCGGTAGACCACCCGCAGTTCCTCGGTCAGGTGGCCCGCCACGCGGTGGAGGCGCCCGATCACCCCCTGCGGGGTGACGTCGAGGTCAGGGCGCTCCCGCGTCCATTCGGCCTGGATGCGGGCGATGCGGTCCGGGGTCGGAGTAGCCATGCCCTCGACTATACCTTCCAGGTAAGACATAATGGCTTCCATGGAAGACAAGTGGAGGTGGGTGGCCCTGACCGCGATCGCCCCCGTGGCCTGGGGCGCGACCTACTACGTGACCCGGGCGTTCCTGCCTGCCGACCTCCCACTCCAGGGCGGGGTGGTCCGGGCGCTCCCCGCGGGGCTCCTGCTCCTGGTGGTGGGTCGGACCCTCCCGCGGGGCTCGTGGTGGTGGAAGTCGCTGGTGCTCGGCGGTCTGAACATGAGCGGGTTCTTCGTCCTCGTCTACCTCGCGGCCCAGCTGCTGCCCACCAGCATCGCTTCCGTGGTCATGGCCATGAGCCCGGTGGCGATGATGGTCGTCGCACGCGCCCTGCTCTCGGAGAGGCCGGGTACACGTCGCGTCGTGGGAGCGGCGATGGGGATCACCGGCGTGGGCGTGATGCTCCTGACGGGTAGGGAGTCCGTGGACCTGTGGGGGATTGCTGCGTCGGTGGGGGCCATGGTCATGTCCTCCCTGGGATACGTGCTCTCGAAGACGTGGGGACGGGAGGTCCCCGTCCTCGCCTCGACCTCCTGGCAGCTGGTGGCGGGAGGGCTGCTGCTCCTGCCCGTCGCACTCGTGGTCGAGGGGATGCTGACCCTGCCCACCGCATCCGAGGCCGCGGGCTATGCCTTCGTCAGCGTGGTCGCGACCGCCCTGGCGTTCATGGCGTGGTTCACCGGTCTCCGGCACCTCTCGGCGGGGGAGGTCGGACTGATCGGTCTGCTCAACCCCGTGTCCGGTGTGGCCCTGGGGACGGTGCTGGGTTCCGAGGGCCTGACGGCGCGACAGGTCGCCGGCACGGTCCTGGTCCTCGCGGGCATCCTGGTCGGACAGGGCTTCCGACTGCGCCGCTCCGGTCGGGAGACCACCCCGCCGACGGCAGCAGCGTGTGAGGTCAGCCCACGGCGCGTCGCAGGAGCTCCACGATGCGCTCCTCCTCGGCGGGCCCGATGCTGAGCAGGGCGAAGGTGGTCGGCCACATGTCGCCCTCGTCCAGGTGGGCGGTGCCCTCGAAACCCAACGTCGCGTAGCGCGCGCCGAACTTCGCGGCGGCCTGGAAGAAGCAGAGCACCTTGCCGTCGCGGGTGTAGGCCGGCATCCCGTACCAGGTCTTCGTGCCGAGTTGCGGCGCGTGTTCCTTCACGAGGGCGTGGATGCGCTCGGCCATGACCCGGTCGTCCTCGGGCATCTCCGCGATCTTCTCGAGTACGGCGACCTCGGGGTCGACCTTCTTCTGTCCCGTCCGCCCGGTGGCGCCGGCTGCCCGGAGTTCCTTGGCGCGCTCCTTCATGGCGGAGCGTTCCTCAGCGGAGAATCCGCTGTCCGGTTCCGGCGCGGTGTCTGTCGACGAAGTCATCGGTTCCTCCAGTTGTCGGTCGTGCGCCGGCGGGGGACAGCCGGGCACGGTTGGGGTGGGCGACGTGTGCTGGTGCGGGAGCCTCAGGCCTCGACGAAGGCCTTGCGGATGTCGGTGTCGCCGTCCGTGTACTCGAGTGTCCTGCCGATCGTGTGGTCGGTCCCGAGGGCGGCGACGACGGTCAGGGCGACATTCCCGCGGGAGGTGCCGCGCTCGGGTCGCTGGCCCCGCCCGGGTTCCACCAACTCGATCCTGCCGGTGGGTTCCTCCAGGGTCAGCTTGCTGGGGCCGAGGACCGTCCACGCCAGGGAGGAGTTGCGCAGGTGCTCATCGGCGGCGGCCTTGGACTCGGCGTAGGCGAAGAAGGGATCGTCCGCAGGCACACCGTGGTCCTTCCCGGCCCCGAGGTAGGACACCATCACGTAGCGTGCGACACCCGCGGAGCTGGCAGCATCGATCGAGCGGATCGCGGCGTCACGGTCCACCGCATAGGTGCGTTCAGCGTTCCCGCCTCCCGCCCCGGCGGACCAGATCACGGCGTCCCTCCCGACGGAGACACGCATGAGGTCAGCGAGTGAGGCGCTCTCGACGTCGAGCACCAGGGGAGTGGCGCCGGTGGACTCGACATCACGGGCCTGCTCGGGGTTTCGGATGACGGAAGTGACGGTGTGACCTGCCCGGACGAGCAGTGGTGCGGTGCGGAGCGCGACCTTGCCGTGCCCGCCGATGATGAGGTAGTCAGCCATGGGATGAGTCCTTCCTCGTTCGTTGTGAGCCGATGGTGCGGGAACCAGTGGGGTGCGCGCCGGGACGTCCCGCCTGGCGTCCCGAGCGAAAGGTCCCGATGGGCTCCCGTCCATCTTGTCAGCCCGGTGCCCGCACGGCCCACCGAGATCGAGGGGATTCCTGGGTGCGGTGCGGATGCGTGGGAGCGCAGCTGGGCGAGCAACAAGCGGCGAAGGCGCTGCGATGCAGGGACGAGGGCGGCTGGCGCTGTCAGCTCCTGTGGGCCACTCCTCAAGGATCCGATCCTCCGACCGTCTGTCCACCGGGCATCCGCGGTGGGAGCCTTGACCCAGGACTCGGCGCAGCGGGGAGGGAGCAGGTATGCGAGGCTATGCGGTGTTCGACCTGGAGACGACGGGGTTCCGGACCCCCGTCGACCGGATCGTGGAGGTCGGCGTGGTGGCATTGCGCCCGGACGGTTCCGTCGAGGGCGAATGGGAGACCCTGGTGAACCCAAGTCGGGATGTCGGGGCCACGAGGATCCACGGGATCAGCGTCTCCGACGTCCTGGGGGCACCTCACTTCAGGGACGTCGCCGACGAGCTGGAGGACGTCCTCGAGGGTCGCGCCCTGGTTGCCCACAATGCTTCCTTCGACATCCGGTTCCTCAGCTCGGAGATGGTCCAGGTGGGACGGCTGCAGCCCGGTGCTGTGCCGCCTTCCGTGTGCACGATGAGGAATGCCCGCCACTTCCTTGACAGTCCCACCGCGAAGCTCGCGGACTGTTGCGCGGCAGCGGGTGTGGATCTGCGCAACGCCCACTCCGCGTTGGGTGACGCCCGCGCCACCGCGCAGCTCTTCGGGTACTACCTGACGAGGGCGGGACGCTCGCTGCCCTGGGCGGATGTGCTCAGGCAGGTCGACGACTTCTGCGGCTGGGCCCCACGCCTGGACGGTGGCAAACCAGGGGGAGGGTGGTCCGACCTCCGTCGACGCGCACGGTGTCCACGGTGGACCAGAGCAGACGGCGCAATGTCGCGTGAGGTGGGTTCACGATGGATGGCCCGGGCAGTGGGAGGCCGGGACACGTCGGGAAGTGGTGAGGCCGAGGACTACTTCGTCCTGCTCGACCGGGCGCTGCTGGACCGTCATCTCAGTCAGTCCGAGCAGGCTCAGTTGCTGGGGTTCGCGGAGCGCACAGGACTCTCGGAGCAGGGACTCCTGGACCTGCACGTGCACTACCTGACGGACCTCGCGCGCGCCGTGTGGGAGGACGGGGTGCTGGAGGATGCCGAGGCAGAGGAGTTCTCCGCCGTGGCCGCGCTTCTGGGCGTTCCTCCCGAGACCGGTGCAGACGTGCTGCAGCTCGCAGGTAGGGAGGGCGTGGACGCGCACCGGACGGCGGTTGCGCAAGGTGCGCGCAGATACGAACTCCTGCTCGAGCCGGGGGACCGGATCGTCGTGACCAGTCCCCACCTCCTGTCCCGTGAGGAGTGGGAGCGGCGAATCCTGGCGGCCGGACTGGAACCTGGAGGCATGCGCAAGTCCGCCAAGGCACTCGTGGCGGGAGATCCGGACTCCATGTCGGGCAAGGCGCGGAAAGCCCGGGAGTACGGGATCCCGATCCTCACGGAGGAGGCAATGGTCCGAATTCTCGACGATCGTGCTGTTCCGGGGCCTGTCCTCTGATCACCGGCACGCAGCGACGGGTCCCGCCGATGCGTGGTCGCGACAGAGGAAGGTGCCGTCCTGCCAGCAGATGCGGGGTCCTTGCTCCTGTGTGAGAGTTGAGGGGCAACCCCATCAACATCGAGGAGAGGACACGCATCATGGGTTTCTTGGGATTCCTTCTGCTGGGACTGATCGCCGGCGCGATCGCGAAGGCAATCATTCCGGGCGACCAGCCCGGAGGGTGGTTCGCGACACTGATCCTCGGCGTCATCGGCGCCATGCTCGGTGGCTGGCTGGGCGGTGTGATCTTCAAGACCGAGGTCATGGACAGCTTCTTCTCGCTGAGCGCCTGGGTCTCGGCCATCGTCGGTTCGATCATCGTCCTGCTCATCTATGGAGCTCTCACCGGCCGCAAGGGCTGACACCACAGAGTCGTCGGACTGCCGGTGTCCGTCGCACCTCGCGACCGTCACCGACACACCCGTCGACCATCGGAGCCCCGACCCCATGCGGGTCGGGGCTCCTCCGTGCGTGCGCACGCCAGCCGGGTGGTGGTCCGGGCGGTGTGCCACCGAGGTTCGTCCGGGCTGTGGGGGCGCGGGGGGCGCGACGTCCCCCGGGTCGGGGTGCAGGGGTTGGTCCCGGCCCCGGTGGGTGGCGGACATGCGGGTCCGGGGCGTCGCACCGGGGGAGGTCCATGGGCTAGACTCTCCGGAAGCGAAGCGTTTCGGTAAAGGGTAGACCCTGCAGGACCAAGGCTTTTCAGCCACCTCTGTCGATGGCTGACGGCACCGTCGGGACCTTCGTAGAGCCGGGTGACCGTCCCGGCTCCAATCCCATCGAAGGAGATGTCGAGTTGATGAGACTGTCTCGTCACGCAGTTGCCGTCCCCGCAGTCCTGGCCCTCGTGGCGGGCGCGGTCGGGGCCCCGGCGGCGGCACGTGCTGCTGACGCACCGCAGACCGGTGGCGGGGCGACCAACGCCTCGCTGTCGGACTCCAGCGCCACCCAGCAGCGCTGGTTGTCGGTGCCCGAGTCGAGGGTCGTCCTCAACCCCTACACTTCCGGTGCCAGCACCGAGCTGAAGGGGAGTTCCGGGACCGACCTGCCCCTGTCCACCGGGTTCTATGCTTGGGACAACGCGGTGTCGACCGCGGATGTGCTCACGACCTACCTGCGGCCCGCCGAGGGCGAGGGGTCCACCGCGGATCCCGGGAGCGACAAGGTCCTGTGGAACCAGGTCTTCGACTCCTCCGCCTCCGTGTGGAACACGCTCAGCGGCGCGACGGCGACCGTCGGCCAGGACGGGATGACCGTGCGCGTCCTGGACGGGAAGAACTGGTCGGCCGCCTACTCGGACCCCATCACCATCAACCCCGCGACGAACCCGAAGCTGGAGATCGTCGTCCCCTCCGTGACCGGGAAGTGGGCCATCAAGCTCAACACCGGCGACGGCAACGGCGACGACGCCCAGACGGCGGTCGTCGCCGACACCTCCTCCGCCGGGGAGTCGGTGCAGACCTTCGACCTGGCTGCGGCGATGCAGGCGAACAAGATCTCCGCGAGCACCCCCTTCCGGATCAAGCTGTGGGCCTCCAACGGTGGGTCCGGGCCGACCCCGTCGGTCACCGTGAAGTCGATGTCGATCAGGACGGACTCCGGAACCGCGGTCGCCTGGAGCGATGACTTCGAGACCGCGGCGGGGTGGACGCCCCAGAACTCCGACATCTCCCTGACGGCCGCAGACGGGGCCGCCACCCTCGCGCTGTCATCGAAGGCGGGGGAGGACTACCGCTACGTGCAGTCCGAGGCGATCACGGCCGACCTGGGTGCCACTCCCTACCTGTCGGTCCACGTCGACTCGATGACAGGTGGTCAGTGGGCGCTCAAGGTCAATGACGGCAGCGGGGACAAGGAGGTGCGGCACGACACCACCGACACCGGTGAGCTGGTGTTCGACCTCCAGAAGATCACGGGCTGGACCGGGACCAAGACGTTCACCATCAAGGTGTTCCAGATCGGGAAGGGCACCTCGACCACCTTCGGACGGATGTCGGTCCACGCCTCGTCCTCGGCCGCGGTGCTCTCCCAGGCCGACTCGGTGGACTACTCCTGGACCCCGGCCTCCCTGTCGATGACCGGGCACTACAACTCGGGCACGATCAGCACCGAGGAGTACTTCGACTCCACCGATGTCGATGCCTTCGTGCGTTCCATCGATCCCGAAGGGCTTCCCGAGGGATCCGTTCCCGTCGTCGGCGGAGCCTTCGAGGGATCCGGCACGACCTACGATTCCACCTCGAACACGATCACCATCGTGGGTGAGCACGCCACACGGACGATCGCCCTGCCCGAGGGGTCCGTGCCCACCTTCTACAGCTCCCAGGCAGCTGCGGAGCGGGACATGGGGGCCTCGGCCACCCCGACCACCACCTCCGGTTTCTGGACCGCGGACCTGTCCGCGGATGCCGAATCGGTCGTGGGTGTCGGCTGGGCGATCAACGCCAAGTCCGGGAACGCGCTGTCCCCCTCCGACGCGGACGGGCCGTCCGACTCGCGTGCAGGAGCACTCGGCGCGGCCTCGCGCGCCGCGGGCTCACTCGGTCAGTGGCAGTCCTTCTGGGACGGCTACGTCTCCAGCGTCCCCGCAGTCGAGGACTACTCGATCCAGCGGGTGGCCGACGGAGGAGTGACTGCCGACCAGATGAAGTCGTTCTACTACAAGGCATGGGTCAACCTGGAGATGAACGTCCTCCCGGCCACACCCGAGACCGGCAACCAGTACCTGCAGCTGGGCACGGGCAAGCCCTCGCTGTGGATGCACGGGACCCCGGGCACCAGGAACGTGGCCAGCTGGGACTCCCTGCTGGGCATGCAACAGCTCGTCTACACCGACCCGGACGCCTCCTGGGACTCCTTCATCGGCATGATGGAGTCGGTCTCCATGACCGGCGCCGAGCCGACCGACACCAACGGTGTGGGGACGGACTCGAACCCGGTGATCGGTGCCCTCAAGGGGGAATCGCTCCCGTCCCGCAAGGCCCAGACGGCCTGGATCCTCTATTCGGTGACGGGTGACAAGGACAAGCTGGCCTCGATCTACGACAACCTCCGGGCCAACCTCCTCTGGGCGAGCCACAACATGCGGTGGATCTACGGCTCCAACAACTACACGGATGAGCGTGACGCGGAGTTCGTCGCCTCGCTGATTTACGATCTCAAGTTCGGGTCCCGCATTGCGGAGCTGCTCGGTCACGAGGGCGACGCCACCACCTTCACGACGATGATCACGGACCTGACCGAGGACTACGAGGACTGGTTCTTCCCGACCACGCAGAACAGTGAGGGCACTGTCTTCCCGACCGTGCAGAAGGTCTTCCTCGACACCTCACGGACCTCGAGCCCGTGGTCGGACCCGACCGAGGGGCCCGACTACCGTGACCAGGACGGGCGCTGGGTCAAGGCCGGATGGTCGTTCTACACGACGACCGCTCTGATCGCCGACCAGCTGGACGACGAGTACCGCCAGAAGGTCATGGAGCGGTTCATGCGCGACTACGACGACACCGAGCAGCTGGCGGGCCTCGGACACTTCGCGGTGAAGGCACCGGACATGCAGCTCACCACCTACGGTCTCCTGGACGGTGAGGCGATCGGGGACGCAGCGACCGGTACCAGCACTTCGACGGGTTCCTACACGGCGGCACAGCTGCGTGACATGGCCACGGTGATCGTCAACTCCTTCAACAGGGACATGGTCAAGTCCGGCTGGTTCGCAGAGGTTTACAACTCCACCGGCGACCACAAGGCGGGCGGCACGCCGAACGCCAGCGGTGTCCGGCCCTCGTTGTTCGGGATCTCGAACTACATCGACAACATCTGGATCGCAAATGGCTACCGGGTCGATGAGGGCACCCCGACGGTGGTGCGCCTCGATGGTGCCACGGGCGGTGTCACGGGCTTGAAGTACCTCGGCAGGTCCCTCGACGTCGACATCGACGGGACCTCCGTCAGACTCTCCGGCGATGCGGTGGGCGAGGGTGGCCTGACCGACAGCGTCGACATCCCCGTCGCGGGCTCCTCGGTCGTGGTGCACGCATGGTCAGAGGACAACGGCGGCACCGACAACGGCGGGTCCGACAACGGTGGGTCCGACAATGGCGGGTCCGACAACGGTGGGTCCG
>JBQEKJ010000057.1:0-2456 GCA_052103835.1 Pauljensenia sp. | reverse complement strand
ACAACGGTGGGTCCGACAATGGCGGGTCCGACAACGGTGGGTCCGACAATGGCGGCACCGACAACGGTGGGTCCGACAATGGCGGCACCGACAACGGCGGGTCGACGAACGGTGGAGACTCCTCCGCCACCCAGGGGCCCTCAGCCTCGGGGTCTGACCAGTCGGAGTCCGCGGGCCTGGCCCACACTGGTCTGTCCACCGCAGTCCTGGTTGCACTGGGCCTTCTCGCCGCCGGTGGGACGGGTCTGACGCTCGCCTCACGCAGGCGTCGCGGCTGAGTCGGGGCTCTCGGCTGAGGAGTAGGGGCGGGGCGGTGTCCGGATCGAACCGGGCACTGCCCCGCCCCGCTCTGTGCCGACGTCGCACGCACCGGGTCCCCTCAGGTGCCTTCCCGGAGGGTTGTTCACAATCATCCGGTGCGCAGGACTGGGGTCGCGGGATCCTGCGGACGCCCGTAGCGTCGCCACCATGACACTGGCCATCCTCGTGGGACTGGTCCTGGTGGGAGTCCTCATCGGGACCCTGTTCCGCGCGCAGCAGGGGAGGTCCCGGCGTGCCGACGGTCCCGCAGGTGATCTGGTCGACCCAGAGGCACGGGTGACCGTCATCCAGCTCTCCACGCCCATGTGCGCGCGCTGCCCGGGGACCGCCCGTCTGGCGCGCACGGTCGTGGACCTACGCCCGGGTGCCCGCCACCGCGAGATCGACCTGGTCGACCACCCCGACATCGCTGACCGGTTCCATGTCGCCAGCACGCCGACCCTCCTCCTGGTCGACGGCTCGGGCAGGGTCCGTCGACGCATCGTCGGTGCACCCTCACGGGTCGACCTCACACACGCCATCGATGAGCTCCTGGAGGTTCCGGCATGACCACACCACCCGACCAGTCCCCGGCCTCGCCCTCGTCCCCGGGTGGCCACCAGCCCGTGGGGCGGACACCGGATCCGACTCCGGAGCCCACCTCGCACCCGGCGCCGCGTGCGGGCACACCCACGCGCGCGGGAGGCCGCCCCACCAGGGTCGATCCGCGTGGCCCACGCTTCGGTGCCGCCGTCACCGCAGTGCTGCTACTGGTGACCATCGCCCTGGACCTCCAGGGGCTCCACACCGCGGCCCTCGTCCTGCTGGTGGTCCTGGTCGCCCTCTTCGCCTGGGGTGCCTTCGCCGGGGTGGGACGTCATCCCTGGGGCGTGGTCTTCCAGCGCGTGGTGCGCCCGCGTCTGTCCCCGCCCGATGAGCTCGAGGACGCGGCTCCGCCGACCTTCGCCCAGGGGGTCGGTCTCCTGGTGACCGGCGTCGGATTGCTGCTCGCGCTGGTGGGGGTGCCCCACGCCGTCGTGGTCTCGGCCGCGATCGCCTTCCTGGCCGCGTTCCTCAACGCTGCCTTCGGGTTGTGCCTCGGCCGCCAGCTCTACGTCCTCCTCCTGCGGGCCGGGCTGGTGGGTGGCAGGAGCGCGGCGGGCTCCTGAACGCGGGCCCCGCGTGTTCCGATCCTCGAGCGAGCAGTCCCGTCCCAGCTCCGGGTGCCAGCGTCTCCGCCACCGTCCGGGTGTGGGTGGTGTCCGGGTCCACTCCGATCCCGGCACACGCCCCCCGGGGACGACCGTGCCGCCCCACCGGAGTGTGTCCGAGGGGCGGCACGGGTCGTGCATGGGCACCCGGTCAGGACCGGGCGCCGTGGAGGGTTCAGTTGGTGGCCGCGTGCTCCTTGGCCCAGGCGGTGATGGCAGGTGCCTCGGCCTCGTAGGCCTCCGAGGTCGACCTGGTCACCGAGATGGCGCGCATCCACTTGGGCATGCGGTCATTGGCCAGCAGCCAGTGGTCGATGGAGAACGGACCAGCCCCGGTGAAGACGAAGCTCCCGAAGAAGACGATGAGCAGCATCGGGTACTCCCAGCCGGCTCCCGCCCAGCCGTAGCCGTTGAACCACTCGCCGCCGTAGGCGATGGTGGCCAGGAGCAGGTAGGCGACGCCTCCGAGGCCCGCCAGGCGGGTCATGAAGCCGAAGCCGATGCCCAGGCCGACCGCGATCTCGATGATGCCGGCGAGCACCACGAAGAACCCGGGCGCCTGACCGAGCAGGGAGAAGGGGGCTCTTCGTCATTCAGCGTGGTTTGGTTGTCCTTTCCTGACCGGCTTGGGGGGTTGGCGGTAGGGGCGTTGTCCGGAAGCTGAGGCGAGGATCCGCAGGCGGTAGTTCTCGAAGTTGCGGAATCCGCGGGCGATGCGTCGGGTGGTCTCGATGACGTTGTTGATGGCCTCCGTGGGGCCGGCGTTGGAGCGGTCGGTGTGCCAGTAGGCCAGGATCTCCCTCTTCCAGGACTTCAGGGTGCGCCCCAGCCTGGCGACCTCAGGAATCGGCTCCCCCGCGTGCTTCGCTCCAAGCGGGAGGTGCCCCCAGGTCCTTGAGGGCATCGATGAGGGTGACCATGTCGTGGAAGTCGGGCTGCTGGTAG
>JBQEKJ010000056.1:6601-11330 GCA_052103835.1 Pauljensenia sp. | reverse complement strand
CGGAGCCACCCCCTGGACGTCACGTGGTCCAGGCGGGGGAGCTGGAGTCAGTTCACCGACTGGGGCGGGCGGTGGGTGATCCCTGACTGGCGTGCGGTGGGTCTGGAGTGGGAGGCCGTCCACCTGACGGTGTCCGCCTGGCTGTCGGCGGCGGGGCGGGCGCTGGACGTGGGAGAAGGGCGCGCGAGCGTGATCGCGGGTTGGGACCCGGACCGGACCTTCTGGCTGCGTGACGTGGAGCCAACAGGCGAGATCGTGCAGTGGCAGCGGGAGCAGTCCGAGCGGTCCGGTGGTGCGGAGGAGGCATGGTCCAGGGAGACCTGAGCCGGGGACGGATGTGGTGCCGCTCGGGGCGATGGCGTGTGCAGTCGAGGACCACACAGGGGTCCCGGGGGACGGGGACCGGCCCGAGTGCACACGCGGTCGCCCTCGTCAATGACGAGGGCGGACCTCGACCCCTGAACTGGGCGGACCTCGCCGGTCGTGGGGCGGCGGTGCGTCGGTCGCCTCGGTCAGGCCAGGCCGGAGACCTTGAGGAACTCCTCGCGCCGGGCCGCCTGCTCGACCGGGTCGGGCACGGGCAGGGAGGCGATGAGGCGCTGCGTGTAGGGGTCGTGCGGATCCGTCAGCACCTGTCGCGTGATGCCCTTCTCCACGATCCGGCCCTTGTAGAGCACCGCGACCTCGTGCGCCACCAGGTCCACGACGGCCAGGTCGTGGGTGATGAAGAGGCACGCGAAGTGCAGCTCCTCCTGGAGCTCACGGAAGAGGCGCAGCACGCGCGCCTGCACCGAGACGTCCAGGGCGGAGGTCGGCTCGTCGGCGATGAGCAGCTTCGGGTCCAGTGCCAGGGCGCGTGCCAGGGAGGCACGCTGGCGCTGCCCGCCGGAGAGCTCGTGGGGGAAGCGGTCGCCGAAGGAGGGTTGGAGCTGCACGGCCTCCAGCAGCTCGTCCACACGCCCTCGTGCCTCCAGGGAGTTCGGGAACACCTTGTGGACCACCAGCGGCTCCGCGATGCACTGGGCGATCGTCAGGTGCGGGTTGAAGCTGGTCCCCGGGTCCTGGAAGACGAAGCCGATGTCGCGGCGAAGCGGGCGGAACTGCCGTTCCTTGAAGTCCCGCATCTCGTGTCCCATGACCTTGAGCGACCCGGAGTGGATGCGCTGCAGGCCCGCGATCGCGCGGCCCGTGGTGGTCTTGCCGGACCCGGACTCGCCCACCAGGCCCAGCACCTCCCCGGGGCGGATCTCGAAGTCGATGCCGTCCACCGCCCGGAAGGTCGGGCGTCCCATCCGTCCCGGGAACTCGATGGACATCTCGCGCGCCAGGACCAGCGGTTCACCGGACGCCTCGGGCGGCAGCTGGCGTGGCGCCTCCTGTCCGATGCGGGGGACGGCAGCCAACAGTGTCTGGGTCCACGGCTCGCGCGGGTGGGCGAAGAGCTCACGCACCGGGGCCTGCTCGATGATGCGGCCGTGGTGCATGACCGCGACCTCGTCGGCCAGGTCCGCCACGACCCCCATGTTGTGGGTGATGAGCAGGACCGTGGCTCCGAACTCGTCGCGGCAGCGGCGCAGCAGGTCGAGGATCTCGGCCTGGACGGTGACGTCCAGGGCGGTGGTCGGCTCGTCGGCGATGATCAGCCCGGGGTTCAGTGCCAGGGCCATGGCGATGACGATGCGCTGCTTCTGCCCGCCCGAGAACTGGTGGGGGTAGTAGTCCACGCGCTCGCGGGCATCGGGGATGCCGACCAGCTCCAGGTACTCGATCGCGCGGGCCTTCGCGGCGCGGCGGGAGTACTTGCCGTGGGCGCGCAGCCCCTCCGCGATCTGCCAGCCCACCGTGTAGACGGGGTTGAGCACCGAGGAGGGCTCCTGGAACACCATCGCGGCGTCGGCCCCGCGGATCTCCCGCAGCTGGTGGGCGGACATGGTCACCACGTCACGCATGGTGCCGTCGGCCCTGTGCTGGAGAAGGATGGCTCCCTCGGCAGTCGCGGTCTCGGGCAGGAGGCCCAGGATCGACTTGGAGGTCACCGTCTTGCCGGAGCCTGACTCCCCGACGATCGCCAGGATGGAGCCCTGCCGGATGTCCAGGGTGACGTCCGAGACGGCCTCGACGCTGCCGGCGTCCACCGCGAAGTGGACGTCGAGGTCGCGGATGGAGACCACGGGCGCACCCGGTGCCGTGTCCCCGCCCCGGGTCTGCTCCGTCGAGCGGGACTCCTCGTGCTCACTCATCGTCCTGGTCCTTCCGCTGGTCCGCTGTCCCTGCCTCGTCGATTCCCTGGACCGACAGGGGGTCGCCCTCGTCGGGGATCCAGTCCTCCGCGATCGGCACCCCCGGGGCCACGGGGACCCCGGACTCGTCGAGGTCGGTCCCGGTCGCGACCGCGCCGCGCACCTTGGAGCGCACCGCGCGGCGTCGGGTGCGCAGGCGCGGATCGGAGAGGTCGTTGAGGGACTCGCCGACCAGCGTGAGGCCAAGAACCACGAGCACGATGGCCAGGCCCGGCCACACCGACGTCCACCAGATGCCCGCCGCGACGTCGGAGATGGACTTGTTGAGGTCGAAGCCCCATTCGGCCGCGGAGGTGGGTTCGATGCCGAAGCCCAGGAAGCCGAGGCCCGCCAGGGTGAGGATCGACTCCGAGGCGTTGAGGGTGAGGATCAGGGGCAACGTGCGCGTGGAGTTCTTCAGGACGTGGCGCACCATGATGCGGGTGTTCGAGGCGCCGATGACGCGGGCCGACTCCACGAAGGCCTCGGCCTTCACGCGTAGCACCTCGGCGCGCACGACGCGGAAGTACTCCGGGATGAAGACGACGGTGATGGAGAACGCCGCGGCGAGGATACCGCTCCACATGCCTGACTGACCGCCGCTGATGACGATCGACATGACGATGGCCAGCAGCAGCGAGGGGAAGGCGTAGATCGCGTCGGTGACGACCACCAGGACGCGGTCCATCCAGCCACCGAAGTAGCCCGAGACCAGGCCCAGTGTGACCCCGACGAAGAGGGAGAGGATGATGCCGGCGAGCACCATGAACAGTGCCGTGCGCGAACCCCAGATGACCCGGGAGAGGACGTCGTAGCCGGACACCGTGGTGCCCAGGAGGTGGGCCGCGGATGGCGGTTGCTGCGCGCCGAAGTGACCGCTGGCGTCATTGAGCTGGGCGTAGCCGTAGGGCGCGAGGAGGGGCGCGAAGACGGCAGTGAGCACGAAGACGGCGAGGACGACCAGGCCGGTGACGAGCATGCCGCGCTGCAGTCCCACGGACTGGGCGACCTGGTCGTGGAAGGGGATCCGGTTCCACAGGTTGCGCCGGAAGGGGCGCTGCGTGGGGGTCGTCGGCGTGGGGGAGGGGGTGGACGAGTGCGACGCGCTGTCCGCGTGGCCGGTCTGGGCGGGCGTCATCAGTACCTCACTCGCGGGTCGATGAGGGCGGCGATGATGTCGACGAGGAAGTTGGTGATCGCGACGACGACGGCGAGGAGGGCCACGATGCCCTGGACGGCAACGAAGTCGCGTGCCGTCAGGTACTTCGCCAGCTGGAAGCCCAGGCCCTTCCACTCGAAGGTCGTCTCCGTGAGCACCGCGCCCGACAGCAGCATCGCGATCTGCATGCCCACGACGGTGATGATGGGGATGAGGGCGGGTTTGTAGGCGTGTTTGCGGACCAGCCGGTACTCCGAGACCCCGCGTGAGCGTGCGGCGTCGACGTAGTCGGCGTGCAGGGTGGAGATCATGTTCGTGCGCACCAGGCGCAGGAAGACCCCGGCCGTCATCAGGCCGAGTGTCAGTCCGGGGAGCACGGCGTGGACGAGGACGTCGCCGAGGGCGGCGGTGTCACCGGACTTGATCGCGTCGATCAGGTAGATGCCGGTGCCGCCGTCCATGGTGGACAGTCGCAGCTCGGTGCGCGTGGCGGCCCGGCCGTTGACGGGGAGGATCTTCCACCACACCCCGAAGAGCAGCTTGAGCAGGAGGCCGGAGAAGAACACCGGGGTGGCGTAGCAGAGGATCGCGAAGACGCGCAGGACGGCGTCACCCCAGCGGTCGCGCACGTAGGCGGCGACCATGCCGAGCGGGATGCCGACGACGAAGGCCACGAGGAGTGCGTACAGGCTCAGCTCCAGGGTGGCCGTGCCGTAGGTGGTGATGATCTCGGTGACCGGGCGGTTGTCGGAGAGCGACGTCCCGAAGTCCCCGCGCAGGAGGTCGGCGAGGTAGTCGCCGTACTGGACGATGACGGGGCGGTCGTAGCCGGCAGCGTGGATGCGTTCCGCGAGCTGGTCGGCGGGGAGTCGTCCGCCGAGGGAGGCGGTGATGGGGTCACCGATGGTGTGCATGAGGAAGAACACCAGGGTGATGAGGATGAAGACGGTGGGGATGATCAGCAGGAAACGGGTGACGATGTAGCGCCAGAGTGCTCCCGATCCTCCCTTGGCGCGGGTCGCCGTGGAGGAGGCCTTCGCGGTGGGGACACCGCCGCCCGGCGGGGCGGAGGCCGGATCGGCCACGACATCGGTGGCCATCGCTGGTTGTGCTGGTCGGTCAGGGCTGGACATGTCCCGTGGTCCTCACTTGGTGTCGACGAGGGAGAAGCGGGGGGTGGGGGGGGGGGGGGGCCGCCCCCCCCCCCCCCCCAACAACAAAATATACGCGCGGGGTTTTAAAATTTTTTTTCGAACCCCGTTGGAACCAGGACCGACCCGCCCCCGCCCCC
>JBQEKJ010000056.1:0-6591 GCA_052103835.1 Pauljensenia sp. | reverse complement strand
CATCGCGGGTTGTGGTGGTGGGTCTGGGCTGGAATTGTCCGGTGGTCCTCACTTGGTGTCGACGCGGGTGACGGGGGTGGGGGGGGCGGTCGTGGCCGCCCCCACCTCCCGGGAACTCACTTCGAGATCGTCGCGTAGTAGAACTTGAAGGAGGCATCCAGGTTGACTCCCTGGACGTCCTTCCCGGTCACGGCGACCTGGGACCCCTGCAGGAAGGGCAGGGTGGAGAGGTCCTTGGCGACCTCGTCCTGGATCTGTCCGATGAGGTCGGCGCGCTTGTCCGCATCGCCCTCCACCAGCTGGGCCTTGATCAGGTCGTCGACGGCGGTGTTCGAGTAGTGGTTCTTGAGGAACCCACCCTCCAGGAAGAAGGGCGTGAGGTAGTTGTCCGCGTCGGAGTAGTCCGGGAACCAGCCGAGCTGGTAGGCGGGGTAGACGTCAGCGGTGCGGTCCTTGGCGTACTGGACCCACTCGGTGGACTGCAGGTTGACGGTGAACAGGCCCGAGGCCTCCAGCTGGGACTTGATCAGCGCGTACTCGTCCCCGGAGGAGGGGCCGTAGTGCTCAGGCGTGTACTGGAGGTTGAGCTCGACGGGGGTGGTGACACCCGCGGTCTCCAGGGTGCTCTTCGCCTTGTCGGCGTCGGGTCCGCCGTTGCCGTCACCGTAGAGGCCCTTGAGGGACTCCGTGGCGCCGGTCAGGCCCTCGGGGACGAAGGAGTAGAGAGGCGTGTAGGTGCCCTTGAAGACCTGGTCGGCCAGCTGGTCACGGTCGATGAGGTCGGCCACGGCCTGGCGCACGGCCAGGGCCTTGGCCTCGTCGGCGTCCGCGGTGGTGGCGCCGTAGGGCTGGGTGTTGAAGTTGAAGACGATGTAGCGGATCTCGCCGCCGGGGCCCGTGAGGACGTTGACCGCGTCATTGGTCTTGAGGTCGGAGACGTCGGTCGCGCTCAGCGAGCGGTACGCCACGTCGACGTCACCCTCCTGGACGGCGAGCTTCAGGTTCGAGGAATCGGCGTAGTAGGACACGGTCACCGAGTCGTTGGATGCGGGATCGCGGTCCCCGCCGTAGCTGGGGTTGGGCTCGTAGGCGATGGTCTGGTTGTCCTGGTAGGCGGTGATGACGTACTGCCCGCCGAAGGCGTTCCCGGCGACGATGTCGGCCGCAGGGGTCAGGGCGTCTGCGGAGAAGACCTCCTCGTCGACGATCGGACCCGCGGGGGAGGAGAGGACCTGGGGGAAGGTCTGGTCATTCTCACTCTTGAGGTGGAAGACGACCGTCGTGTCGTCCGTCGCCTCCACGGAGTCGAGGTTCGCCAGCAGGGAGGAGGGGCCGTTGTCATCGGCGATCTTGAGCTGGCGGTCGAAGGTGAACTTCACGTCCGAGGAGGTGAGGTCGTGACCGTTGGCCCACTTGAGCCCCGACTTGAGCTTGACCGTGTACTCGGTGGGGGCGGTGAACTCTGCGCTCTCGGCGATGTCGGGAGCGACATCTGAGGAGCCCTGGGGCGCGTCGAGCAGGAAGGGGAACACCTGGATCTGCACGGCGAAGGAGCCGTTGTCATAGGAGCCGGCCGGGTCGAGGCTGGTCACGGAGTCGGTGGTGCCGATGACGATGTCGCCGCCTCCACCGGCAGCAGAGCCGGACTCGCCGGAGGCGCCGGACTCGGTGGAGGAGCCGGACGAGCAACCGGCGAGGAGGGCGAGGGCGGACAGGCCGGCGATCGCGCCGACCGCCGCACGGGACTTGGGGATGGACATGCACACGCTCCTTGATGGGACGGGACTTCGTGTGCGGTGGGCTGGCCCACACGCATGTGGGTCATGATCGCTTCAAGAGTCTGCAAGGCTGTGATGTGGTCACCATGCGAGATGGTGTGCTGCGTCACCCACACCCTTCCCCCTCTCGAAGTCCGCTCAGTTCCGGGGTCGAAGACGATATGGGGGTGGGGGTGGTCTGAGGTTGGGTCTTGTGGCCTGGGGCCTTCCCTGTGCAACGTGGTTCAGTGCCCCTGGTTGGGGTGCAGTGCCACGGTTTCGTGGATCGCCCTCACCCGTGGGTGGGGGTGCCGACATGCGATTTGGGGGAGGCCCCAAGTGTTGTCAGATGCTACGTGAATCGGGTTGGATGTTCACGCTCGCAGTGTTCGAGCGGCTGCGGTTGATCCCCTCTCGGGTGTGATCCGGGAGGCGGCGTTGGGGGGCGGGGACGGGGAGGTCATCGACTTCATTGCGCGTGTGGCTGACGCCCGGGGGGGTGCGGGTGGCGTATGAGGCCGGTCCCACCGGTTTCCACCTGGCTCGGGCCCTGGAGGGGGAGGGCATCGAGTGCGTGGTGGCGGCGCCCTCGAAACTGCTGCGTGCCAGTGGGGATCGCATCAAGACGGATCGTCGTGATGCCTTGCACCTGGCTGAGATGCTCGTGGCGGGCCAGGCGGTGGGGGTGCGTGTCCCCACCGCGGAGGAGGAGTCCGCTCCTCCGGTCCCGGTCGTTGTTGGCCGCCCTCGTCGAACGGTGCAGGTGAGCGGACTTCGACCCCGGAACTGAGCGGACTTCGGCGGGGTCGGGGTGGGGTGTCAGTGGCGGGAGGGAGCGGGTGAACCGGCCACCGTGTAGGTCAGGGTGTGGGACTGCCCCGGCTCCAGTGCGACCAGCCCCAGGCCGGAGTTGAACGCGTCGGGCGCACAGGTCATGGGCTCCACCGCCACGCCCCGGCGCCCCACGAGCTCCCCGGAGTAGACCTGCACCCACGGTGCGTCCGATGTGATCCCCACTGTCGCGCCCGTCGAGGGGTCCCGCAGGGACACCGTCCAGGATCCTTCGGGCAGACCGGTGAAGGCGTGGTCGATCGAGCGGTCCCCCAGCACCGAGGGTGCCTGCAGGTCCAGACCCAGGCTGGCGACGTCGCGGACCGCCACCGGGGCCAGGACCTCGTCCACCTCGAGCACCTGCCCAGCGGGCACCGTGAGTTCGCACCCGTCCACCACCGCACGGTCCAGGGTGAGGAAGGGGTGGGAGGAGGAGCCGTAGGGCGCGGTCGAGGTCCCCTCATTGGTGGCCGTGATGTCGACCCGCAGTCCGGTGGCGGCGTCGAGCGAGTACGAGGCGCGCGCCCGCAGCGGCCAGGGATACCCGTAGCGTGGGGCGACGAAGGCCTCCAGCACCACACGGTCCGCGGTGGTCTCCACGACCCCCCACTCCACCCATCCCATGAGTCCGTGCAGGGCTGCGCCCGTCGCGTGCTCATTGACGGGGACCTCCAGGTGTTCCTCCTGCCACGTGTAGCGGCCGTGGGTGATCCTGTTCGGCCAGGGGAGCAGTACCTTCCCCTTCCAGGCCGGCGGTACCTCGTCCACGGAGTGGGGGAGGACCAGGTCGTGTCCCTCCAGGGTGAGGCCGGCCAGTCCCGCGCCGACGGTCACCACCCGCGCGCGGTAGGCGCCCGCCGTGATCGCCAGCTCTGATCCGGACATGTGGTCCGCCATCCCGGTCCCCTCCCATGTGCAGTGCGACACCGTTGCCGCCCCGGCCATCGTAGTGATCTTCACTGCAGTGAAGCGCTCCGACGGGCGACTTTGCCGAAGCCATAGGCGCCCATGTGATGGACCATACTGGCACCCTGCCGCCCGGGCGTGGCATGGTCGGAGACATGAGCGCACGTCGACCCACGCTGCTGATCTCGAACATCGTGCCCCGGCACGAGGCGGACCCCCTCTACGAAGCCTTCTCCGCCATGCTGTGGGACTCCCTGACCCGTGCCTCCACGCCGCACTGGAACGTCATGCGCGAGTGGGCACAGCTGGACGGCCCCGAGGGAGCCGTCTCCCGGGCCCGCCACGCCGACGCCATCCTCATCATGGGTGGCGACGACGTCGATCCCCGCTGGTACGGCGGCACTCTTGACTACCCCCACGAGGGCACCCACTGGCCCCGCGCGGACGCCGGTCAGATGGCCCTGGTCCGCCTCGCGGTGGAGGAGAACATCCCCCTGCTGGGCATCTGCCGCGGCATGCAGGTCATCAATGTCGCCATGGGTGGAACCCTCGTCCAGGACATGAACCAGCCGGGACACCGCAGCGCGACCCTCATGCAGGACCACCACTTCGCGCGCCACGGGGTCGACATCGACCCCTCCTCACACCTCGCCACCGCCCTGGGCGAGCTGGTCGACCTGGAGGTCCACTCAGCCCATCACCAGTGCGTGGAACAGGTGGGGGACGACCTGGAGGTCGTCGCCCACGCGCCTGATGGTGTCATCGAGGCCGTCGAGCACCGCTCCGCACCCGTGATCGGTGTCCAGTGGCACCCGGAGGACCCGGAGGCCGACCACCGCGCACTCGATGCCTTGCTGACCCACCTCGACGAGGCGCGCGCCCTGCAGGCAACGCCCCGACTGGCACACAGCGCGGCCTGAGTCACCCGCTGCACCCCCGGGCCGTCCGGCCGCGAGCGGATGCGGGGGCCGCCCTCGTACGCGCGCGGCGTAGCATCGGTGCGGACGCCCACCACGGAGGCGCCCGATCGACCACAGGAGGACACCGCCCATGACAGCGACCAGCGATCCGGGACACATCCCAGCAGCGATCACGGAGGCGGAGGTCGACCACCTGCGCACCACCGATCCATGGGACCGGGCGCTGCGCCTGGCCACGAACGCGGTGACCACCTCCGGTGTCGATGCCTCCGCGCTGTCCCGTGAACGCGTCGTGGGCACCCCCACCGTCATGTCGGAACGCCTCGACGACTGGAAGGTGACCGCGCAGAAGAAGTCCGGTCGCTGCTGGCTGTTCTCCTCCCTCAACCTGCTGCGTGCCAGGGCCCGCGCCGACCTGGGGGTCAAGGACTTCGAGTTCTCCCAGAACCACGCGATGTTCTGGGACAAGTTCGAGCGCGCCAACTTCTTCCTCCAGGACGTCATCGCGACCGCCGGTGAGCCCCTGGACTCCCGCCTCGTGCAGTTCCTGCTGGCCGAGGTGCTCGGGGACGGAGGACAGTGGGACATGGCGGTCTCCGTCTACCTCAAGCACGGGGTCGTGCCGAAGGAGGCCATGCCGGAGACGGAGCCCTCCTCCAACACGCATCGCATGAACACCCAGCTCCAGGTCCTCCTGCGCCGCAGCGCCCTGGAGGTGCGCGACCTGGTGACCGGTGGCGCCACCCAGGAGGACATCCGCGTCGCCACCGACCAGGTCCTCGCCGAGGTCTGGCGCATCCTGGTCATCTGCCTGGGCGAGCCGCCCGCCACCTTCGACTGGGAGTGGCGCGACGACGAGGGCGTCTTCCACCGTGAGGGCACGCTGACCCCGCTGGAGTTCCTGGACCGCCACGTCGACCTGGACCTCACGCAGTACGTGTGCCTGGTCGACGATCCCCGACCCGCCCACCCCAAGGGACGCGCGCTCACCGTCGAGCACCTGGGCAATGTCGTCGGTGGGCAGCCCATCCGCTACGTCAACGCCCCCATGGACGTCATCAAGCACCTGGCTGCCGACGCCCTGACCTCCGGTGAGCCCGTCTGGTTCGGCGCGGATGTCTCGAAGCAGGCGGACCGCACCACCGGATTGCTCGTGGGGGAGCTGCACGACTACTCCGGGCTGTTCGGTGTCGACCTCGCGACCACCAAGGAGCAGCGCGTCATCTCCGGGGAGTCCGCGATGAACCACGCCATGCTCTTCACCGGTGTCGACCTGGTCGATGGGACCCCGCGCCGGTGGCGCGTGGAGAACTCCTGGGGGGAGGAGCCCGGGGACAAGGGCTTCTTCACCATGGACGACGCCTGGTTCACCGAGTACGTCTTCGAGGTGGTCGTGCGGGTCGACGCCCTGCCCGAGGACCTGCGCCCGGCCCTGTCCGAGGAGCCCCTGGCACTGCCGGCCTGGGACCCCATGGGGACGCTGGCCTGAGGTGGGATGAGCCCGTACCAGGACGTCCCGGCCGCGGGGGGACCCGTGGGCGGTCCTCGACGCGACGAACCGCGCGGGCCCGCCCCCGTGCTGGGGCTCCTGGCGCTCATGTGGGCGGTTTTCGCCTGTGAGGTGTTCCTGCCCTGGGACTGGGTGTCCTACGGGCTGGTCGCCCGTGACCCGCACGCCTGGTACGGCGTGGTCACGGCACCGCTGCTGCACGCCAGCCTCTCCCACATCGTCGGCAACTCCGTGCCGATGCTGGTGCTGGGGATCCTGGTGTGCGTGCACGGACACCGTGCCTTCTGGCAGGTCATCGCCTGGTCCGCAGTGCTCGGTGCCGCCGTGGCCTGGCTGCTCACCCCGGCCGGCACCGTGATCGTCGGCGCCTCGGGCCTGGTCTTCGGGCTCTTCGCGTACCTGGTGGTCCGTGCCTTCGTCCCCGGCACCGGGAGCTGGACCAGGCGTCTGGCCGACGTGGCCGTCGCCGCAGTGGTGCTCTCCGTCTACGGAGGCGTGATGGTGGCCGGGATCGTCAACGCAGGGCCGTCGGTCTCCTGGCAGATGCACCTGGGGGGTGCCCTGGGTGGGGCACTGGCCGCGCTGAGCGGGGCCGGGAACGAACGCCGACGCTGATCCCTTGCTCACACGGAGCCTCGCGGGACGGCCCCTCCCCCCGCAGTTCCGC
>JBQEKJ010000055.1:0-11478 GCA_052103835.1 Pauljensenia sp. | reverse complement strand
GCGCTGCCGGAGACCTGCACGCTGCTCCCACTGCGGAGGTCCCCTCTCACTCGGTCGGGGCGGAGAGATCACCTGCGCGTGGTGCGGGCGGGGGACGCAGTCCTGGCGCTGCCCGGAGTGTGCCGGCACGCGCCTGCGCGCGGTGCGCGTCGGTTCGGAGCGGACGGGGGAGGAACTGGGACGCGCATTCCCGGGCGTCCCCCTGACGGTCTCGTCCTCCACGCGGGGCACCACGCGTTTCGTCGGTCCCGAACCGCGCCTGGTCGTGGCCACGCCGGGAGCCGAACCGCGGGCCGAAAGTGGGTACGCCGCGGTGCTGGTGCTCGACGCACCTGCGATCGCGTCGCGGCCCGAGCTCTGGGCGCCCGAGGAGGCTCTCAGGCGGTGGCTCAACGCGCTGGCGCTGGCCCGCCCAGAGGTTCCGGCAGTGGTCCTGGGGGGTGTGGAGCGGACCCTCGCCCAGACACTCGTGCGCTGGGACCCGGCTGACTTCGCGGCGCGCTCCCTTGACGAGCGGGCGGCCCTGGGGTTCTTCCCCGCCATGACGGTGGTGGCGCTCGACGGGGACCCCGCAGAGGTGGAGGCCGTCGTGCAGCGTGCCGACGCCGAGGTCATGGGCACGGTCCCCCTGGCCGCGCCGACGCACACGGCGCAGGAGGACCCCACCCGGCCCGGCGGAGGAAGGAAGCAGACGGACGCCCACCCGGGCACGGTGACCTCGACCCAGGTGCGCACCCTGGTCCGTGTCCCCCGGGAGGGGGCGGCCCAGCTTTTTGCGCGCCTCCGGGAGGTCCAGCAGCAACGATCCTCACGCAAGCTGCCACTGGTCCGCATCAGCGTCAATCCCCCCGAGCTGTTCTGAGGGGAGCCCGTGGCACAATGGCGCGAGGACCACGGGAGGACCCCCATGACAGTGCAGATGGTTGTTTTCGACCTGGGCAACGTGCTCGTCGACTGGGACCCCACATTCACCCAGGGCGATGCCGCCACCCGTGAGGAGTGGGAGCGCTTCGTGGTCCGCACGGACTTCTGGACGTTCAACAGGACACTTGATGCCGGGGTCCCACTGTCGGAGGCCCACGACTGGTTCTCCGCCCACCACCAGGAGGACATTGCGTTCCTGGACCGCTACGTCGCCGACTTCGGGAACTCACTGCGCGGGCCGGTGCCGGGAATGACCGAAGTCGTGGGGGAGCTGCTCGACTCGGGCATGCGTGTGGGCGGTCTCTCGAACTGGTCCGGCGAGCTCTTCCATCACGCGACCGAGCAGATCGACCTCGTGGGTCGCCTGGAGGACGTCGTGGTCTCTGGTTTCGAGCACGTGTGCAAGCCCGATCCCCGCATCTACCGGCTCATGCTGGATCGATTCTCCCTGCGTCCCGAGGCCACGGTCTTCGTCGACGACGTCGAGGAGAACGTCGAGGCTGCACGGGACCTCGGCATCCATGCCTTGTTGTTCACAGGCGCGCCGGACCTGCGAGAGGACCTGGGGCGCGCAGGGGTTCTCTGAGTGTCCTCGCCTAGACTGGCGACGTGCGCATCATCTTCGCCGGGACGCCCCAAGCGGCAGTCCCCACACTCCTCGCCCTCATCGATTCCCGCCACGACGTGGCAGCCGTGCTCACCCGCCCGCCCGCACGTTCGGGCCGTGGCCGGGCGTTGCACCCCTCTGAGGTGGCCGCGGTCGCCACCGTCCACGACATCGGGCTCATCGAGGCCTCGGACCTGCGTGGGGAGGACACACGCGAGACCATCGACGCCGTGCAGGCCGATCTCGGCGTGGTCGTCGCCTACGGTGCACTGATCCCCCCCGTCGTTCTCGGGATGCCTCGTCTGGGCTGGGTCAACCTGCACTTCTCGGACCTGCCGCGTTGGCGCGGAGCCGCGCCCGTGCAGTGGGCCGTGCGCGAGGGCGATCGGGTCACGGCCTCCTGTGTCTTCCAGCTGGAGGAGGGTCTCGACACCGGCCCGGTGTTCTCCCGCCTCCCGGTCACCATCGGGCGCGAGGACGCCGGGGAGCTGCTCGCGCGCATGGCGGAACTCGGCGCGCACCAGGTGGTCGACGTGGTCGATGCCCTCGCGGCCGGCACGGCACATGCCACGCCGCAACCCGCCGCCCCCGGTACGGAGGGTGGGGTCACCACGTCCGCGATTCCTTACGCGCGTCGGCTGACCACAGCCGACGGGTTCACCGACTTCTCCGCACCGGCAGTCTCCGTCGACCGTCTCATCCGTTCCGTGACCCCCGACCCCGGGGCTTGGACGACCCTGCCCGACGGTCGGCGCCTGAAGCTCGGCCCCGTGGAGCCCACCGGCGCACCCAGCCCCGGGATCGGCGTCCCGGTGCTCCACCGCCAGGGTGTGGAGGTGGGTTGCGCGGAGGGTACCGTTGCATTGGGGCGCCTCGCCCCCGCAGGGCGTTCCTGGATGGACGCGTCCGCCTGGGCGCGGGGCGCGCGACTGGACGGGGACTCCCGATTGGGTACACCTGCTGACAGCGCCGCCACGGGGAAGGAACAGCACTGATGGCCACCCACCGCTACTCCGACGGATACCGTGCCCTGCACGGTGCGGATCCCGCACGCCTGGTGGCCTTCGACGTCCTGCTCCGGGTGGAGACCGAGGGCGCCTATGCGAATCTCCTCCTGCCCCGCGCCTTGCGTGAGGTCCGCAGGGACGTGCCCGGTTTCGACTCCCGCGACGCGGCTTTCACCTCCGAGCTGGTCTACGGCACCCTGCGTGGTCTGGGTCGTCTCGACTGGGTCCTCCAGCGCCACCTGACCCGACCACTGGCAGAGGCCGACGACGCCGTGCGCGTGCTGTTGAGGCTCGGCGCCCACCAGCTCCTCGACATGCGCGTCCCCGACCACGCAGCCGTGGGCGCGACGGTCGACCTCGCCCGGGAGGTCGTCACCGACGGACCCGTGAGGATGGTCAACGCGGTACTCCGCTCACTCACACGTGAGGGTGTCGAGGCGATCGGTGCGGACATCGACGCGATCCCCGAGGAGGACGAGCGTCTGGCCGTGCGCCATTCCCACCCGGAGTGGATGGTCGCCGCGTTCCGTGAGGCCCTGCGAGGGCACGGCTTCGACGTGGCGGAGCTGGACGAGCTCCTGAGCGCCGACAATGTCGCCCCCCTGGTGACCCTGGTGGCACGCCCCGGGCTGCTGGCACCCTCAGAGCTGGCAGACGAGGCCGAGGTCGTGCTCGGCACCCGCGTGGCCCCCGGCGAGGTCTCCGAGTTCGCTGTGCTCCTGGAGTCCGGCGACCCGGCCTCCCTGCCCTCGGTCCGCTCCGGCCTGGCCGGTGCACAGGATGAGGGCTCACAGCTCTCTGCCCAGCTCGCGGCCGAGGCACCGGTCGAGGGGACGGACACCCGCTGGTTGGACCTCTGTGCGGGACCGGGAGGGAAGGCCGCCCTGTTGGGCGCCCTCGCCCGGGACCGAGGTGCAGAGCTGGTCGCCAATGAGATCCACCCCCACCGTGCGCGTCTGGTGGAGAGGGCGGTCCGGGTGCTCGACGACGTCGAGGTCGTCTCCGGGGACGGACGGACTTTCGGAGGGGCGCGCACCTCATGGCCCCTGGGATCCTTCGACCGTGTCCTCGTGGACGCCCCCTGCACGGGAATGGGGTCGCTGCGGCGGCGGCCCGAGTCACGCTGGCGACGCCGACCCGACGACCTGGACGACCTCACCGCGCTCCAGTCGGCGCTCCTGGACCGGGCCCTGGACCTGGTCCGCCCGGGAGGAGTGGTCGCCTACGTGACCTGTTCCCCTCACCTGCGAGAGACACGCGCCCAGGTGGAGCGGTTGCTCGGGCGGGGTGATGTCGAGCTGCTCGATGCCGTGGCCCTGGCCGGGGAGCTGACCCCTGAGTCGCTGGAGGTGCCCGGGGGAGCCGGGAAGGTGCTCCTGGACGGGACCACGGTCCCAGGACGCACACTGCAGCTGTGGGGACACCGCAATGGGACCGATGCCATGTTCACCGCACTCCTGCGTCGCAGCGTCTGAGACGTCCTGGATGTCTGCGGGGACCGATACCCTGAGCACATGCACCCTGTCATCTCGCCCTCCATCCTGAACTCCGACCTCGCCGACCTGCGCGGTGAACTCACCTCGATCGCCAATGCTGACGTCGCCCACGTGGACGTCATGGACAACCACTTCGTGCCCAACCTGACCTGGGGTCTGCCTGTGGTCGAGGCCTGCGTGAACACCGGGATCCTCCCGGTGGACGCACACCTGATGATCGAGGACCCGGACCGTTGGGCCCCGGCCTACGCCGAGGTCGGCTGTGCCTCCGTGACCTTCCACGCCGAGGCCGCCGCAGCCCCCGTCCGTCTGGCTCGCGAGATCCGCCACCTGGGGGCACGCGCAGGGCTGGGTCTGCGACCGGCGACGGACATCGCCCCCTACGTGGACCTGCTGGGGGAGTTCGACATGGTCCTGGTGATGACGGTCGAGCCGGGATTCGGTGGACAGTCCTTCCTGGAGTCCATGCTGGCGAAGGTCGCCCGCACCCGCGCGGCAGCCGACGCCGCTGGACTGGAGGTGTCCGTCCAGGTGGACGGAGGGGTGTCGCGCTCGACCATCGAGAGGGCAGCGGAGGCGGGTGCCGACAACTTCGTGGCGGGTTCTGCGGTGTTCCGCGCCGAGGACGCGGCTGCGGAGGTGGAGGCACTGCGCGCACTGGCCGCACGCCACTGCCACTGACGCCCACCCGGCACCGGGCCCTGGCCCGCACCAGGCGCTGCGGTCCGGTGTGCGGGCGTACAGGGTCGGCCGGAGCGCGACGTGGCACAATGGATCCATGCTCCGGGGTCGGTGAGATTCCGAACCGGCGGTGAAAGTCCGCGACCCGTCCCTCAAGGGACGGTTGAACCGGTGGGATTCCGGTACCGACGGTGAAAGTCCGGATGGGAGGAGCTGCGACAGGACGCCTCGTGCGTCCTGTCGGCGTCGCTCGTCGCCCCGGTACCGAGAAAGGTCCGTCGTGGCGCGCAGATCCCGACCCTCAGGTGCGCTGAATCTCATTGCGCCCATCGTGCTGGCACTGGTGCTGGTGGGGGGATGGTGGTTCCTGTGCGTGCTCACGGACGTCCAGGCCTGGGTGCTGCCCTCACCGGGCACCGTGGCCGGGCGTGGGGTGGAGATGCTGTCCCAGGCGTGGATGTGGCAGCGCATCGGTGTGACGGCCGGTGAGGCGCTCCTGGGTTGTGTGGCGGGGGCCGCGGTGGCCCTGCCCATGAGCTACGCCATCTACAGGTCCAGGGTCTTCCAGGCCGCTGTCGAACCCTTCCTCGGTGCGACCCAGGCCATCCCCGCCATCGCGCTGGCACCCCTCCTGGTGCTCTGGATCGGGTACGGGCTGGCCCCAATCGTCACGTTGTGCGCGCTCATGGTGTTCTTCCCGATCCTGGTCTCCTCCGTTCTCGGGCTGCGCCACCTCGACCAGGACGTGCTGGAGGCCGCTGAGCTCGACGGTGCCTCAGGCTGGGTCATGGCCCGTTCCATGGAGATCCCGCTGGCCATGCCCGCCATCCTCGCGGGCCTGCGCAACGGGTTCACGCTCTCGATCACGGGCGCCGTCGTGGGGGAGATGGTCATGGGTGGCAGTGGTCTGGGCGCGGTGCTCACCCAACAGCGCTTCAACCTCGACACAGCAGGCATGTTCGTCACCATTGGCGTGCTGTGCGTCCTCGCCATGACGCTCTACGCCGCCATCTACCGCATCGAGAGGCATCGGCGCACCGCCGGTGCCCTGTCCTGAAGGAGGACACACCATGAGGAGAAGTCTCGTCGCCGCCCTCGCGGCGCTGGTCGTGACGGGCGCACTCGCAGCCTGCGGGACGCAGTCCGACCCCTACGACGAGTCCGGCGCTGCGTCGGGCGGGAAGGGGAACTCCGGTGGGAGCGAGGTGACGATCGGCCTCACCTACATCCCCAATGTCCAGTTCTCCCCGGTCTACGTCGCACAGGAGGACGGGATCTACCAGGGGGCGGGTCTCGACGCGACGATCCGCCACCACGGCTCCGACGAGGCCCTCTTCACGGCACTCGTCTCGGGTGAGGAGGATGTGGTGGTCGCCTCCGGGGACGAGGTCCTCCAGGCGCGCGACCAGGGTCTCGACCTGGTCTCGATTGGCGCCTACTACCGCCAGTACCCCGTCGCCATCATCGTGCCCGAGGACTCCGCGGCACAGTCAGTCGCAGACCTGGCAGGGCAGAGGATCGGCGTGCCGGGGGAGTACGGCTCCTCCTGGCTGGGACTGCTCGCCGCCCTGGACCATGCCTCGATGACCGCAGAGGACGTCGATGTCGTCTCCGTCGGCTACACGCAGACGGCGGCCCTGACCACCGGTCAGGTCGATGCTGTTGTCGGCTTCACCAACAATGACCTCGTCCAGTTCCAGCAGGCGGGGATCCCGGTGCGCGCTCTCGAACTCGACCCGGAGGACACGCCGTTGGTCTCCGTCTCCCTGATCACCACCCACACCTGGTTGGCGGCGCACCCCCAGGAGGCCCGGAGTGTCGTCGACGGCACGGTCTCCGGGATCCAGCGAGTGGTCGACGACCCCGAGCACGCCATCGAGGCCACCCAGAAGTATGACCAGACCCTCACGGGTTCCACCGCCGTCGAGGGGGCGCGAGCCGTCCTGGCCGCCACATCGAAGTTGTTCGTGGGCGAGGACGGCACGGTGAGCGGAGAGCAGGACCTGGCCAGGTGGCGGGCCATGGGATCCTTCCTCAAGGGGATCCCCGGCATGCTGTCCTCCGCACCGGACGTGGACACAGCGGTGACCAACGACTACGTGACACGGTGACCGCAGGATGGATGCCCACCCCGCGCTCCCGCCGGACGGCTATCCTCGACCCGTGACTTCCTTTGACGCGCTTTTCGCCGAACTGTCCCAGAAGGCCCAGGACCACACCGAGGGCTCCGGCACGGTCGCCGAGCTCGACCGCGGGGTCCATGCCATCGGCAAGAAGATCGTCGAGGAGGCCGCCGAGGTGTGGATGGCCGCCGAGTACGAGAGTCTCGACGACTGCGCGATGGAGATCTCCCAACTGCTCTACCACGCCCAGGTGATGATGATCGCCAAGGGCCTGACCCTCGACGACGTCTACGCCCACCTGTGAGGACCCCCGTGCTCCGCATCGCCGTGCCCAACAAGGGCTCCCTGTCCGACCCTGCCATCTCCATGCTCGCCGAGGCGGGCTACCGCACCACCCGGCGCGGACGTGAGCTCGTGCTCACCGATGCCGCCAACGATGTCGAACTGTTCTTCCTGCGCCCCCGCGACATCGCCGTCTACGTCGGGCGCGGACAGATCCAGGTCGGCATCACCGGCCGGGACCTGCTCCTCGACTCCGGAACGGAGGCCCGGGAGTTCCGACCCCTCGGCTTCGCGCGTTCCACCTTCCGTTTCGCTGCCCCCAGTGGGGAGATCACCGATCTCTCCCAGGTGGAGGGGAAGCGGGTCGCGGCCTCCTATGACCACCTCGTGCGCAACTACCTCGCCGAGCACGGCATCACCGCCGAGGTCGTCCACCTCGACGGGGCGGTGGAGTCCTCCGTGCGACTCGGTGTGGCGGATCTCATCGCCGACGTCGTGGAGACCGGGACGACGCTGAAGGCCGCCGGGCTGGAGGTCTTCGGTGAGCCCCTGCTGGAGTCCGAGGCGGTGCTGATCACCCGTGACGAGTTCCGTGAGGACCCGCGGCTGGCCACACTGGACCGCAGGCTCCAGGGCGTCCTGGTGGCCCGTTCCTACGTTCTGGTGGACTACAACGTGCGCGAGATCGATCTCAAGGCGTCGATCGCGATCACCCCCGGCTTCGACTCCCCGACGATCAGCCCCCTGGTGGACACCGAGTGGATCGCCGTGCGTGCCATGGTGCGCGCCGACGGCGTCAACCTGGTGATGGACCGCCTCCACGACGCCGGCGCCCGCGGTGTCATCGTCACCCAGCTGACGGCGTCCCGTCTCTGATCGCGGCGCTCACGTCCCCAGGCCCTAGTCTGGGGGGGTGAGTCCTGTGGTCCCGACGAACCTGAGAGTCCTCAACCTCTTCCTCGACCTGCTCTCCTCCGAGCACGGTCGCACCAAGGAACAGATGAGGAGCACGTCCGGCTACGCCGGACTGGGTGACTCGGCCTTCGAGTCCCGCTTCCAACGCGACAAGGACGCACTGCGCGCGGCGGGTGTCATCCTGGAACTGGACGAGGGGCCGGGTCCCGAGCGCTACCGGATCTCCCCGCGATCATTCCCCACATCCGCGGTCCACCTGGAGCCCACGGACCTCTCCCTGGTGCACATGGCGGTGCGCGCCTGGTCCTCCGTGCCCACCGCGCGCCGAGACGTGCTCCTCTCCAAGCTTGCCGCACGCAGCGACGGCACCGCCACGGCGGGGACGGCTGCCGTGGAGATCGACCTGGAGGGCGCGGACGTCGTGGCGGAGGTCATGGAGGCCATCGAGCAGCGGCGCCCGCTGTCCTTCACCTACACCTCCGCCTCGGGCACCGCGGAGCGCGCCGTCGAGCCCTGGCGGCTCCTGCTGCGGGGGCGCGCCCTGTACCTGTGGGGCTGGGACCTCGACCGGGATGCCTCCCGCCTCTTCCGCCTCTCCCGCATCCCCTCCGGTGTCGAGCTCCTGGGGGAGCCAGGGGACGCCCGGGTCCCGGAGGGTGAACTCAGCGATCCCTTCGAGGAACGCACGGTGTCACCGCTGCTGCGGGTGCGCCGCGGGGCCGCACCCCGGGTGCGCCTGCGGGCCAGGGACGTGCGCGAGGGCGACTCGGCCGCGCACGAGGGCGCCGCTGCCCCCCGGGCCGACCGGGAGACCTGGGAGGAACTGCGCGGAGCACCCGATGAGATCAACTCCTGGATCTCAGCAGTGCTGGCCGAGGTCACCGACGTCGTGGTCCTGGAGCCGGCACGGTTGCGGGACGCGGTGACGGAGCGCCTGAGGGTCGCAGCCACCTGGGCCCCGTGCGCCGGAGAGCAGGTCGACGGGCAACCCGCTGAGGGCATGGGCCAGGGGGCCGACCGGGACACCGGAGGGTCGCCCGCCCCGGACACCGGTCACGCGCCCGGTCCGGAGTCCACCGAGGAGGTGCACCGTGCCTGAGCATGTCGAGGTCGGGACCGCGCGGCTGCTGTCACTGGTCAGCTGGATCGGTGAGCACCCGGGTGTCACCGTGGAGGACGCGGCCGCCCACTTCGGGCGCACACCGCACCAGTTGCGCCGCGACGTGGAGACCCTCGGGGATGTCGGGGACTCCCTGCCCGGCAGCTCCTTCGAGGTCGACTGGGACCTGCTGGAACGCGAGGGCCGCCTGCGGGTGCACACCACCATGGGCCTCGACCTGCCACCGCGCCTCACCCGCGCCGAGGTCACCGCCGTGCTCGTGGGTCTGCGCGCCATCGCACCCGTTCTCGACGACGACCTGCGCGCCCGTCTGCCCCGCGCCGCGATGTCAGTGGCTGCCCTGGCCACGGACACCGGGGACCTCTCCGGGGGACTCGCCGTGAGCTCGGCGGGCGAACCGGACGTGCGGCTCGCCCACCTGCGTCGCGCACTCAGTGAGGGACTGGTGGTCACCTTCTCCTACACCTCGCCCGACGGGCACGTGACGGAGCGCGCCGTCGACCCCTGGGAACTGCGACGCTCCGGTCCGGGATGGGTCCTGCGCGGTTGGTGCCACACCGCCGGCGGCCGGCGCACCTTCCGGGTGGAACGCATGGACCACCTGCTCGTCACCGAGAGGCCCGTGGGTCGCCGCGACCAGGACCCGGACACGGCCCCCACCCAGCGGGTGCGCCTCACATTGGCTCCCGGTGCGCGCTGGGTCCTCGACGAGGTCTCCTGCGAGCTCGTCGCCCACGACACCGACTCCTTCACGATCGAGGTCCCGGTGTGGAGCCGGGACTGGGTGGAGGCTCTCCTCATCGACGTCTCGGCACACCTGCTCGCCGTGGAGCCGCCCTCGTGGGCGACGGGGATGCGGGACCTGGCGCGCGCGGCCCTCCGGGTCTGGACGCACCCCGGGGTGACCCGGGGTGCCGCAGCGGGAACGAACGGAACGGGAGAGACACGATGAGCCCCAGACGCAGACGGGTGCGCAGACCCTCCGCCGAACCCGCACACACGACCGGGGGCATGGAGGACCTCCCCCCGGCACGCCGGTACGACGCCTTCCGCGACCAGCAGCACTTCGAGACCACCGAACGCCACGACTTCATCGAGACGCTCGGCTTCGAACCCGACCCCTTCCAACTGGAGGGCATGGAGGGCGTGGAGGACGGGGCCTCCGTGCTCGTCGCCGCACCCCCGGGGGCAGGCTAGACGGTGGTCGGTGAGTTCGCGACCCACCTGGCCGTGCGGCGCGGGCGCCGCGCCTTCTACACGACCCCCATCAAAGCGCTCTCGAACCAGAAGTTCGTCGACCTCCAGGCCCGCTTCGGTGAGTCCAATGTCGGCCTCCTCACGGGGGACACCTCCGTGAACCCGGGCGCCCCCGTGGTGGTGATGACCACGGAGGTCCTGCGCAACATGATCTACGCGGGCGCCGACCTCTCCGACCTCACCCACGTCGTCCTCGACGAGGTCCACTACCTCGCCGACCGCTTCCGCGGCCCCGTGTGGGAGGAGGTCATCATCCACCTGCCCGCCCACGTCTCCGTGGTGGCGCTCTCGGCGACGGTGTCCAATGCGGAGGAGTTCGGCGCATGGATGCGTGAGGTGCGCGGCTCCTGCCGCATCGTCGTCTCCGAGCGCCGCCCCGTCCCGCTCTACCAGCACATGATGGTCGACTCCGTCCTCCACGACCTCTACGCACCCGGCCGCGACGGGGAGAACTCCGGCAGCCGGCTCAACCCGGAGCTCCTGGCCGCGGTGGCCCCCTCGGGTCGCGCGCAGGCGCGGGGGAGGGGAGGCAGGTGGCAGGCCCACGAGGGCGGACCCGGGCGTTCCCCGGCACGGACGCCTGCCAGACGCGAGTCCAGGCCCTCGGCGCTCATCACCCTGGACCGCGCCCACCTGCTCCCGGCCATCGTCTTCATCTTCTCGCGTGCCGGTTGTGACGACGCGGTGCGCGCGGTGCTCGCCTCCGGGGTGGTCCTCACCTCACGTGGCGAGGCCCAGCGCATCCGCGACGTCGTGGAGGAGGCGGTGGCCACGATCCCGCCCGAGGACCACGCCGTGCTCGGGGTGGACCGGTGGGCAGCGGCTCTCGGGCGTGGGATCGCCGCCCACCACGCCGGGCTGCTCCCCATCATGAAGGAGACGGTCGAGCGTCTCTTCACCCGTGGGCTCGTGCGTGTGGTCTACGCCACCGAGACCCTCGCCCTGGGCATCAACATGCCCGCCCGCACGGTCGTCATCGAGTCCCTGCAGAAGTGGAACGGCGTGGCCCACGTGCAGCTCTCGGCGGGGGAGTACACCCAGCTCTCGGGGCGTGCGGGGCGCCGCG